>NZ_BAAGPR010000004.1:0-180300 GCF_054783955.1 Streptomyces mayteni
ACAACATCGGCTAAACCATGACAGCCACCCCCAGGGTCCCCGGGTCCGCTGATCTTACGAAGGACCAGCTCAAACCCACATGAAGAAAGGTATGGAAACCGTGAACAGCACCCGCACCCGGGTCGCCGTCATCGGCTCGGGCAACATCGGCACCGACCTCATGATCAAGGTGCTCCGGCTGTCCGAGCGGCTCGAGATGGCCGCCATGGCCGGCATCGACCCGGCGTCCGACGGTCTCGCCCGCGCCCGCCGCCTCGGCGTGACCACCACCCACGAGGGCGTCCAGGGGCTCGTCGCCCTCGACGAGTTCGCGGACGTCTCCCTGGTCTTCGACGCCACCTCGGCCGGCGCCCACCGCCGGCACGACGAGGTGCTGCGCGGCCTCGGCCGCACCGTGGTCGACCTCACCCCGGCCGCCGTCGGGCCCTACGTGGTGCCGCCGGTCAACCTCGACGCCCAGCTGGACAGCCGGAACGTCAACATGGTCACCTGCGGCGGCCAGGCCACCATCCCGATCGTGGCCGCCGTCTCCGCGGTGACCCCCGTGCACTACGCGGAGATCGTCGCCTCCATCGCCTCCCGCTCGGCGGGCCCCGGCACCCGGGCCAACATCGACGAGTTCACCGAGACCACCGCCTCGGCCATCGAGACGGTCGGCGGCGCCGCCCGGGGCAAGGCGATCATCGTCCTCAACCCGGCGGAGCCGCCGCTGGTCATGCGCGACACCGTGCACTGCCTGGTCGCCGAGTGCGACGAGGCCGCGGTCACCGCCTCGATCGAGGAGATGGTCGAGCGGGTGCGCGCCTACGTGCCCGGCTACCGGCTGAAGCAGCGCGTGCAGTTCGACCCGATCGCCGTCGACGACCCGCTGCGGTCGCTCGCGCCGCCCGGACGCGCGCCCCTGAAGGTGTCGGTGTTCCTCCAGGTCGAGGGCGCGGCCCACTACCTGCCCGCCTACGCCGGCAATCTCGACATCATGACCTCGGCCGCGCTGCGCACCGCGGAGCGCCTGGCCGCCCACCGCTCCCGTGAGGAGGCGACGAGGTGAACCAGAACGCCCTCTACATCCAGGACGTCACCCTCCGCGACGGCATGCACGCCGTGCGGCACCGCTACACCGTCGAGCAGGCCCGCACCATCGCCGCCGCCCTGGACGCGGCCGGGGTGCGCGCCGTGGAGATCGCGCACGGCGACGGCCTGTCGGGATCGAGCGTCACCTACGGCGTCGGCGCCCACACCGACTGGGAGTGGATCGAGGCCGTCACCGACGCCGTGCGGCTGGCCGTCCCCACCACGCTGCTGCTGCCCGGCATCGGCACCGTGCGCGACCTGCGCCAGGCGCACTCCCTCGGCATCCGCTCCGTGCGCGTCGCCACCCACTGCACCGAGGCCGACGTCGCCGCCCAGCACATCGCGGCGGCCCGCGAGCTCGACATGGACGTGGCCGGATTCCTGATGATGTCCCACATGGCCGAGCCGGCCGAACTCGCCCGCCAAGCGAAGCTGATGGAGTCCTACGGCGCCCACTGCGTCTATGTCACCGACTCCGGCGGCCGGTTGACGATGGACGGCGTGCGGGAGCGTTTCCGCGCCTACCGCGACGTGCTCTCGCCCGACACCGAACTCGGCATCCACGCCCACCACAACCTCGGCCTCGGGGTGGCCAACAGCGTGGTCGCCGTCGAGAGCGGCGCCGTCCGCGTCGACGCCTCGCTGGCCGGCCAGGGCGCGGGCGCCGGCAACTGCCCGCTCGAGGCGTTCGTCGCGGTGGCCGAGCTGACGGGCTGGCAGCACGGCTGCGCGCTGTTCCCCCTGATGGACGCCGCCGACGACCTGGTCCGCCCGCTCCAGGACCGCCCCGTGCGGGTCGACCGCGAGACCCTCAGCCTCGGCTACGCCGGCGCCTACTCCAGCTTCCTGCGCCACGCCGAGGCCGCGGCGGCGCGCCACGGCCTCGACACCCGCGCCATCCTCGTCGAGGTCGGCAGGCGCGGCCTGGTCGGCGGCCAGGAGGACATGATCACGGACATCGCGCTCGACCTGACGGCCGGGGCGGCGGACCGGGCATGACCCACCTGCCGTGGCGGGGCTATGTCCCGAGCCCCTTCGGGCAGTTGCACTACGCCGAGTGCGGCACCGGCGAGCCGGTGCTGATGCTGCACCAGACCCCGTGCTCCTGGACCGAGTTCCTGGACGTGCTGCCGCTCGTCGGCGCCGCGCACCGGGCCATCGCCATGGACACCCTGGGCTTCGATGCGTCCGCCAGGCCTGCCAGGCCGCACTCGATCGAACGCTACGCGGACGCCGCCGGCGCGCTGGTCGACGCCCTCACGGTGCTCGACCAGGTGACGGAGGGCCACGAGGCGGTGCGGCGCTACCGGATGGAGGACCGGCTGCCGCAGGTGACCGCCCGCACTCTCGCGGTCTGCGCCCCGGGGGACCACCACGCGCTGCCGTCCCTGGGGAGGCTGGCCGCCGCGCTCGGCTGCCCCACCCGGCTGCTCTCCGGCGGCCATGTGCCGGCCCCGGAACAGAAGCCAGGGGAGTTCGCCCGCGTCGTGTCGGACTGGGTGGCGCGGGGCTGAGCCCCGGCCGCCGTCGGGCGGCCGGGACCCGTGCCGCCCAGGGTCAGTCGGAGAGGGACGCCTCGGCGACGTAGAGGAAGCCCATCTGGGTCGCCGTGATGTCGTTCACCGCGTCGGTTCGCACGGAGAGGGTGGGCCGGGTGATGAGCGGCACCGCGAACGCCTCCTCGATGAAGTAGTCGTTGAAATCGCGCAGCGCCCGCTCCCGTTCCGCCGTCTCGCTGGCACTGGTCACCGCCTCCACGAGCGCGTCGTAGTCCGAGGTACCGAACCCGGAGACGTTGCCGTCCGGCACGAGTTCGGGACGGCTCACGACGGCGCTCGCCGGCGAAAGACCGTTGCTCGCCTGCATCAGGACGACCGGCGTGTCGAAGCTCCGGGTCGCGAGCCGCTCCTCGTAGTCGGGCCCGTTGAGGATCACCGGCTCGGCGTTCAGGCCGACGTCCGCCAGGTTGTTCTGGACGATCTGGAAGATGCCCGTCGCCTCGGGGGTGTCGCCCATGGTGACCTCGAAGGAGGTGCCAGGCGCCACGCCGGCCTCGGCCAGCATCTCCTCGGCCAGGTCCCGGCGGTAGGAGTAGTGCCCGGCCTGCGCCTCGTCGTACCCGACGGTGGACGACCGCCACGGCACGCTCGCGGGCTCGGCGTGGCCACCCTCGACCTGCTCCACGATGCGTTCGCGGTCGATCGCGTACTGGACGGCCTGCCGCGCCGCCGGGTCGTCGAACGGCGCCCTGGTCACGTCGAAGGCGAGCGGGAACGCGGCGCCGCCGGTGGCGACCAGCTCGAATCCGGGCTGCTCGGCCAGGCTGCGCGCGTCTCCCGGGGACATGCCCACGGCGTACTGGGCGCGGCCGCTGCGGATCGCGGACGTCAGCGCCGTGGGGTCGGTGATCACGTCGATCTGGATGCCGTCCAGGCTGGTGTTCTCCGCGTCGCGGTGCTCGGCGTACCTGCTGAGCACGATCTCGCCGCCCGGGGTCCAGGACTCCCAGGTGAAGCGCCCCGTGCCGTCGACGTTCCGGCCGGCGGCGTAGTCGGCGTAGGCGTCCTCGTTGAGGATCGGCAGCGTCTCGAACAGGTCGAAGACGTTCGGCAGCGGCTGGGCGAAGTCGAGTTCGAGCCCGAAGTCGCCGTCGGTGCGTATCCCGGAGATCTGGCCGGCGATCGACTGGTTCGCCGCCCCGTTCGACGGGTCCCGCGCCTGCTCCAGGGTGAAGACGACATCGGCCGCGGTCAGCTGCCGGCCGCTGTGGAACGTCACGTCGTCGCGGAGCGTGAGCGTCATGGCGGTCGCGTCGGGAGCCAGCTCCCAGGACTCGGCCAGGACGCCCCGCGGCTCGGTGGTCTCGGGGTCGATGAGCGTCAGCGTCTCGAAGACCGCGTACTCCGCCACGATGTTGCCGATCGCCGTCTTGAGGAACGAGCCCGGGTCCACGTCGTACGCCTGGGCGACGACCAGCGTGCCGCTGTCGCCCGTCGCGCCGGCGGGCCCCGGGCCCTGGGTGGCGGCACCGCAGCCGGCGGACACCAGCATCGCCGCGGCCGTGGCGGCGAGTGCCGGCCGACGCCACCAGGCTCTCTTCTTCAGTGACATCGAAACTCCTCGGGTAGTCGGGGAACGAGCGGTGGTGTGGGGGTGTGGTCGCTCAAGCTAGAGCCGAGCGGCCGCCGGCACTCCCGTCCCGTTTCGCTGACCGGTCCGCCGGCCCGGGAGAATCGGCCGACCGGTGGCTAACGTCGGCGCCATGTCCCTCGCTTACTGCTTCACCGACTACGGCGGCCCCGACGTCCAGCGGTTCCTCGACGTGACGGTGCCAGCCCCCGCCCGGGGCGAGGTGCTCGTCAGGGTCCACGCCGCGGGCGTCAATCCCGTCGACTGGAAGGTGCGCGCCGGCATGCACCGCGGTTTCCTGCCGCTGGTGCTGCCCGCGGTGCTCGGGCGCGAGGCGGCGGGAGTGGTGGTGCGGACCGGCCCCGGGGTGTCCGAGCTCGCGGTCGGCGACCAGGTCTTCGGCGGCACGGTCGGCGGCAGCGGCGGGTACGCGGAGCTGGCGCTGCTGCCGACGGCGCGGGCCGCGCGCGTCCCGGCCGGCCTCTCGTTCACCGACGCGGCGGCGCTGCCGATCGCCGGGGGCACCGCCCACGGCAGCCTCGCGGGGCTCAGCCCCGCCTCCGGCGGCACGCTGCTGATCCTCGGCGCCGGTGGGGGAGTCGGCACGCTGGCCACCCAGCTGGCGACCATGGCGGGCACCACGGTGGTGGGCACCGCGAGCGCGGCCAAGCGCGCGTTCGTCGAGTCCCTCGGCGCCACGGCCGTCGCCTACGACGAGGACGACGTCGGGCCCCGGCTGCGGGAACTGCTCCCGGCCGGCGCCGACGCCGTCCTCGACCTGGTGGGCGGCGACGCGCTCCTCGGCGCCGCTGGCGTCCTCACCGACCGGACGCGGGTGCTCGGCGTGACCGAGGAGCCCGCGGCCACCCGGTTCGGCGTCCGCCCGCTCGTGAACACCGGCGACACGGCGACGCTGCGGGCGCTGGCCGAACTCGCCGCCGGCGGGCGGCTCGACCCGGGCGTGCGGCGGGTGTTCACGTTCGCCGAGGCGCCGGAGGCGCTCGCGCTCGTGGCGGCCGGCCACGTGTCGGGCAAGGTGGTGATCGACGTCGCCGGGGGCCGCTGAGTCGGTCGGGTCCGTGACGTTGGGCCCGACCGACGCTCACCGCGCCGTGCTCAGCCGGCGGCGCCGGCGCCGTAGCGCGCGTTCATCCACTCCGCCGACACGATGGCGCACTCGAACGGGTCGGCGACGGCCGGGCGGTCGACCTCGACCATCAGCCACCCGTCGAAGGCGTTCGGCAGGGCCGCGAGGATGTCGGTCAGCGGCAGCTCGCCGCGGCCCGGCTCGGCCCACAGGCCCTCGCACACCGTCCGCTGGTAGTCCCAGTCCTCGCTCCGGCCCCGCTCCGCGACGCTCAGCAGGCAGTCCTTCACGTGCACGAAGGGCACCCGCTCGGCGTGGTCGGCGATGATGCCCCGCACGTCGATCCCCGCCCAGGCCAGGTGCCCGGTGTCCGGGAGGAAGCCCAACTCGTCGGGGCCCAGGGCGTCCAGCACGGTACGGGACTCCGCCTCCGTCTCGATCCAGGTCCCGACGTGCGGGTGGAGCGCGGGCCTGACCCCCTCCGCCCGCATCACCTCGGAGATCCGCCGGATCAGTCCCGTCAGGGCGGTGAGCCGGCCCGCGTCGCCCTCGTACCCCTGAGCGGGGTGGAGCACCCGGGGAGAGCCCTTCTTCATGCCCATGCCCAGGCCGACGTCGGAGAGCCCGAGTTCCGCGTGGAGCCGCGCGACCCGCGCCGCGTCGGCGAGTACCTCGGCCTCCGTGCCGTCGAGTCCGGTGGAGCGGCAGACGAAGTAGCCGGGCGCCGGCGCCAGCCCCACCTGCTCCAGGACGTCCCGGTACCGCGCCACCGACCAGTCGGCCGGCACCTCGGCCATGACGGATCCGAAGCCGGCCTGTTTGACCAGGGCCAGCAGCTTCGCGCGCTCGGGGGCCAGCGACGGGTCGAGCCAGCCGTCGTCCGTGGCCATCCAGTGGATCGGGTTGAGGGCGACGCGCGACGCCGGGAGCGCTTGCGGGGTCTGGTCGGACATGGCTGTCCCTTCGGGGCGGCGAGCAGGTCGGAGCATCGTAGGAGCGGGTCGTGCCGGCCGGGCACGATCCCGTTTCGGTAGGCGGACCCTCACCGGGGTACGGGCGTCCGTCCTGTGGTTCATTGCCAACCCCAAGCCGACTGCCCGAGGAGATTCCCCATGCCCACGAGGTCGTTCGTAGCGCCGACGACAGGTCGTCGGCGCCGCGGGAGGTGGTGAGCGATGACCAGGTTCCTGCTGAGCAGGGCCCCTTCGGTGGTCTTCGTCCTGTTCGCCAGCTCGATCATCGCCTTCGCCCTGCCCCGGCTCGCGCCGGGCGACGTCGCCGTGGTACTGGCCGGCGACGATCCCACCCCCGAGAACATCGAGGCGATCCGCCGGGAACTCGGCCTCGAGAGGTCGCCCGTCGTGCAGTACGGGGACTGGATCTCCGGTCTCCTCCGCGGGGACCTGGGGGAGTCCTTCCTGCTCCAGCGGAGCGTGGCCAGCCTGATCGGCGACCGGATCGGCAGCACCGTGCAACTCGCCCTCCTCTCCACGATCCTCGTCGTGCTCGTCGGCGCCACCCTCGGCACCCTGGCGGGCTCGGCCCGCGCCGGCTGGGCGCGCACGGCACTCGACTTCACCAACAGCCTGTTCGTGGCGGTGCCGTCGTTCCTCATCGGGCTCGGCTTCATCCTCGTGTTCGGCATCCTCAACCGATGGCTGCCGGTCAGCGGCGAGGTGAGCTTCCTCGACGACCCCGTCTTCGGCTTCCAGTACCTGATCCTTCCCGCCCTCGCGCTCGCCCTGGGGCCGGCCGCCGTCGTGGCCCGCTTCATCCAGACCGAGATGCGGGCCACGCGGAACGCCGAGTTCGTGGACCTGGCCCTCAGCAAGGGCGCGTCGGCGCGCCACATCACCTTCCGCCACGTCCTCCGCAACAGCCTCGGGACCGGGGTCGTCGCCGTGGGCCTGCAGATGGGGAACGTGCTGGCGGGCGCCGTGATCATCGAGGCGATCTTCGCGCGGAACGGCCTGGGACAACTCGCCGTCTCCAGCGTCCAGGACCGCGACTTCACCGTCCTCCAGGTGCTGATCCTCGGCGCCGTCCTGGTGGCGGTGCTGTGCCAGCTCCTCACCGAGATCGTCCTCGCCGCCCTCGATCCCCGAATCCGGCTGGGGGCCTAGACATGGCGGAGATCCAGGTGACGACCACCGACATCGACGCGCCGGCCCGCACCCGCCGGCTCAACCCCACCGTCGCGCGCTACCTCTCGGCGTTCCGCACGGCCAGGGGACTCACGGGGCTCGCCCTCCTCGGCGTCCTGCTGCTCGGCGCCCTGCTGGCCCCCGTGCTCTTCCCCGAAGGCCACAACAGCCAGGGCCGCGAGGCCCTGACCGGCATGTCGGGCGCGCACCCCTTCGGCCTCGACGAGTTCGGGCGCGACATCCTCGCCCGCAGCCTCTACGGGCTGCGGATCGACCTCAGCCTCATCCTTCTCGCCGTCCCCCTCAGCATGGCGATCGGCATGCTGCTCGGGCTCGCCGGCGTGTTCTCGGAGCGCCTCGGCGTCGCCATCCAACGCCTGCTCGACGTCATCATCGGCTTCCCCAGCCTGCTGCTCGGCATCTGCCTGGTCGCCGTGATCGGCCCCGGCTGGCTCTCGCTGTTCCTGACGATCCTGATCGCCGGCATCCCCACGGCGGGCCGCCTGGCGCGCGCCGCGTGGCTCGAACAGCAGTCGCGGGAGTACGTCCTGGCCGCCCGCGTCCTCGGGGTGTCCCGCTGGAGCCTGCTCACCCGGCACGTCATCCCCAACGCGATGGACGCGATCGTGGTGAACGGCTCCGTCTGGATGGTCATCGGCGTGTACATCGAGGCCGGCCTGAGCATCGTGGGGCTCGGCGTCGAGCCGCCCACCCCCTCGCTCGGGGTCCTGCTCAACACCGGCCTGCGGTTCGTCACGCAGTCGCCGACCCAAGTGATCGGACCAGCCCTGGTCCTGCTCCTGCTCGCCGTGGCGTTCAGCATGATCGCGGACGCCCTCAACGAGGCGGTGAACCGATGACACCCCCGACCACCCGACCCACCGATCCCGGCCCGCCGCTGCTGCGGGTGCGCGACCTCAGGACGGAGTTCCGCACCGGACAGGGACGCGTCAGGGCCGTCAACGGCGTCAGCTTCGACGTGCACCCGGGCGACGTCCTGGGCATCGTGGGCGAGTCGGGCTCCGGCAAGTCCGTCACCGCCCGCTCGATCATGCGGATGGTCCGCCCACCGGGGCGGGTGGTCGGCGGCTCCGTGGAGTTCGCGGGCGAGGACCTGCTGCCCCTCCCGGAGCGTGAGATGAGGCGCCGCAGGGGCAGCGCCGTCGCCATGGTGTTCCAGGATCCGCAGGCGGTGCTCAACCCGGTCATGCGGATCGGCGACCAGATCGTCGAGGCCCTGACGCTGCACGGCGCCGACCGGCGGGCCGCCCGCCGCCGGGCCCTCGACCTGCTCGACCAGGTCGGTATCCCCGACGCGGCGACCAGGATCGACCACTACCCCCACCAGTTCTCCGGCGGCATGCGGCAGCGCGTGGTCATCGCCATCGCGCTCGCCAACGACCCCGTGCTGCTGATCGCCGACGAGCCGACCACGGCACTCGACGTCACCATCCAGGCGCAGATCCTGCGGCTGCTCCTCAGGCTGCGCGCCGAACTCGGCCTCGCCATCGCGATCATCACCCACGACATGGGCGTGGTCGCCGAGATGTGCACCCGCGTCGCCGTGATGTACGGCGGCCGCATGGTCGAGCAGGGGACCGTGGAGCAGGTGCTCGAACATCCCAGGCACCCCTACACCGCGGCGCTGCTCGCGGCGATGCCCCGCCTCGACGACGACCACGTCGGCCGGCCGCTGCCCGCCATCCCCGGATCGCCGCCCGACCCCGCCGCGCTCCCCGAGGGCTGCGCCTTCGCCCCGCGCTGCCGTTACGTGGAGGACGCCTGCCGGGAATCGACGCCCGAGTTGCTCCAGGTCGGCGACCGGGGCCAGCTCTCCGCGTGCCTCGTGGCGCACCGCGGCACCGAGCTCGGACCGGCCGCCGACGACGCCCGGGAGCGGGTCGCCGCGCGGGTGACCGTGACCGAGGTCGTCGCCCAGGCACCCGCCGCGCCCGTGCCGGTCCTCGAGGTCCGCGACCTGCGGGTCGACGTCGGGTCCCGCCGCCGGGGCCTCCTCCGCCGGGACGCCCCGGTGTACGCCGTCGACTCGGTCAGCCTGACGGTGCGCGCCGGCGAGACGCTCGGCCTGGTCGGGGAGAGCGGCTGCGGCAAGTCCACCCTGTCGCGGGCCGTCGTCGGGATCACGCCCGTCGCCGGCGGCTCCGTCCTGGTCGAGGGACACGACGTGACGGCCATGGCGGGCGACGCGCTCGACCGCGTCAGGTCGTCGGTGCAGTACGTCTTCCAGGACCCCTACGCCTCGCTGAACCCGCGGCGCACGATCCGCCAGTCGCTCGCGGAGGCGCTGTCGCTGCGCGGTCTGCGCGGCGCCGCCCTGGAGGCGGAGGCGCGAACCCTCATGGAGCGGGTGGGACTTCGCCTGGAGCACCTCGACCGCTATCCGAGCGCGTTCTCCGGCGGCCAGCGACAGCGGATCGGCATCGCCAGGGCGCTCGCCCGCGAACCGAAGGTGCTGATCCTCGACGAACCCGTCTCGGCGCTCGACATGTCGATCCAGGCCCAGATCATCAACCTGCTGGAGGAACTGCGGCGGGAGCTCGACCTCGGCTACCTCTTCATCGCCCACGACCTCTCGGTCGTCCGCCACCTCAGCGACCGGGTGGCGGTGATGTACCTCGGCCGGATCGTGGAGACGGGCAGCGCGGCCAGCGTGTACGAGAACCCCCGCCACCCCTACACGGCGGCGCTGCTCTCCTCGTCGCCGGTGCCCAGCCTCGCCGAGCGCGAGCGGGAGCGCGTCGTCCTGCACGGGGATCTGCCGAGCCCCGCGAACCCGCCGTCCGGGTGCCGGTTCAGGACCCGGTGCCCGATCGGGCCGCTCACCCGCCAGGAGCGCACGGTCTGCGTCGACGTCGCCCCCGAGCCGAGGCCGGCCGGCGACGGGCTGGTCGCCTGCCACTTCGCCGGCGAGCTCGGCTGAAGCACGGAACCGCTCCAGGCGGTCGCGGCTGAAGCACGGAACCGCTCCAGGCGGTCGCGGCTGGAGCGGTTCCGTGTTCGGCGGTGGCGATGTCGGTGGCGGTGACGTCAGGCGGAGTACCGGGGAGCGGGGCGGTCGCAGGTGCTCTCCAGCGCCACGACCCGGCTCTCGTCGGAGGCCGTCCCGATCGCGCAGAGGGTCTCCAACACGTGGAAGGCGAAGGCGGAGTTCGCGCGGTGCGGGCCGCCCTCCACGGCGTCGGCGAGGTCACGCACGCCGAGGCCGCGACGGTGCTGTTCGCGGGTGTCGACGGCGCCGAACAGCTCGACGGCCGGTTCGAGCACCGTCCACTCGGCGTCGCCGTGCCGCCGCAGCCGCACGTCGCCGTCGAAGTTGTTGGGGTTGGGGAGCGAGAGCGTGCCCTCCGTGCCGTAGACCTCGATCCTTGGCAGGTCCGTGTCCCAGACGTCGAAGCTCATCAGCGTCGTCCCGATGGCCCCGGAGGCGAAGGTGAACACCGCCGAGGCGTGCGTCGGGACCGTGACCTCGATGGAGTCGAAGGACCGGTCGGGGGAGGTCACCCTCCGCGTCGGCGCGCCGATCCGGCTCGCGCCGGTGACGTGCCGGATCGGGCCGAGGAGGTTCACCAGGATCGCGACGTAGTAGGGGCCCATGTCCATCACCGGGCCGCCGCCCGGCTGGAACAGGAAGCGTGGGTCCGGGTGCCAGGTCTCGGCCTTGCTGTGGCTGATGAACGCCGAGGCGCCGACGGGCGCGCCGATCAGCCCGGCGTCGAGGGCCCGGCGCGCCGTCTGGCTGGCGCTGCCGAGGAAGGTGTCGGGCGCCGAGCCGAGTATCGCCCCGCTCCCGGCGGCCGCCGCGAGGACGGCCCTGCCCTCCTCGACCGTGGTGGCGAGCGGCTTCTCCACGTAGACGTGCTTACCGGCCTCCAGCGCCCTGACGATGGTGCGGGCGTGGTGCACCGGCGGCGTGAGGTTGACGACGATGTCGACCGACTCGTCCGCGTACAGCTCCGCGTCGTCGCCCCAGGCCGGGATCGAGTGCTCGACCGCGGCCTGTTTCGCCCGTGCCACGTCGACGTCGCCCACGCGCACGATCCGGAGTTCCGGGTAGCGCCGCAGGCCGGTGACGTACCGGCCGAAGATGTTGCCGCTGCCGAGGATGCCGATCCGATGCGAAGGCTTGGCTGTGCCCATGGTTCCTCTCCGGGTGGCGACGCGTCGGCGGTGCCCCTGGAGGGCGCTCGCTCGAACGCTGAGCACCCTAGGTCGCGCCGCCAGGCCCGCACGAGGGAAGCGGTCCGCTGAGCAGAACCCAGGGAACGAGGCGCCGTCGGGCCTACCCGACGGTGAACGGCACGTACCGCTCCAGCCGGCCGTCGTACCCGATCACGTGCCCCATCCGCTTCGCGATCCGCGGCACCACGCACCGGTCCGTGACGCGCGCCCTGGGGAACCGCTCGGCCAGCGCGCCCTCGATCTCGTCCAACTCGACCAGGTCGCGCACGCACACCGTCGCGATCAGGTTCGACGCGCCCGTCATGCTGGAGCACCACCGCAGCTGCGGGAAGCGGCGCAGTGCGGCCGCGACGTCGTCCAGCTCGCTCTGCGGCACGTCGAACCAGAGCATGAGCTCCTCCCAGCCCCCGAGTTCGTGGCTGAAGTCGATGCGCCAGTTCACCCAGCTCGCCACCAGCAGCGCGTCCACGCCCCTGGACACCGCGGAGAGGGAGCGGCCGACGCGCGGTCGCAGCTCGGAGATGGGGCGGCGCACCTCGTCGCCGATCAGGGCCACCAACTCGAGCAGGAAGGCGTTGGGCCGCGGGTCGCTCGTGGCGGTCGGCAGCGTCTCGGCCACCGCCCGCGCCTGGGCGGCCGTGAGGGCGTGTGGACGCCAGTCGGAGCCCGGCTTGAAGACCCTTCGGAAGTAGCTGGTCTCCAACTGCCGTACGCCGGGGACCCGCGCGATGACCTCGTCCACGTAGCGGTCCACGGCGATCCGGGTCGGCAGGCTGACCGTGAGCACCAGGTCGCGGCCGCCCGAGGTGCAGTGGACGCTCACCACCGGCGGGTGCCCGGACAGCAGCTCGATCACGCTCTCCCGGCGCCCCGGCAGGCAGCCGATCTCGACCACCGCCGTCGCCAGGTCGCGCAGCTGCTCGTTGACCGCGTGGAAACAGCTCGACCAGACCCGGCGCTCGCGCGTCACCCGGCTCCACCGGCGGGACAGGGTGGAGGGCGCGATGGTCAGAATCTGCCCGAGCCGCGCCCAGGAGACGCGCGGGTTGATCTGCAGCGCGTTGATGATCGCGAAGTCCATGGCATCGAACATGGCTGGAATCATGCACAGCAGATGGCCATATCGCAATTTTCATGCGAACCGCCGCAGAAAATAGCGAAAACGCGGCACCCATCGGCACACTGCCTCTCGCGGGCATCGCCACCGACGCGACGCACCCGACCACGGGCCGCCCCCCGGACCAATCTCCGCCCGGTGCGCCCCACACGCCACACCGCCGACGACGCCGGCCACCGCTCCACCCCCTCCCGCTCCCTGACGCTTGTCAGATCCGCCCCGGAGGCCCTTCATGCGAAGTACGCGCCCTCGACCACCGCTCGCCGCGGTGGCGCTCCTGGTCGCCCTGGCCCCGTTGACCGGCTGCCTGTCCGCGCGCGGCGCCGACGGCTCCGCCACCGACACCGTCAACGCCGCCCTCGGCACCGACCCGTCCACCTTCGATCCCGCGCTCGGCTCCGCCAGCGACGACTACACCGCCGACCGGCTCCTCTACGACACCCTCACCCGCCGCGACGACGACGGTCTCGCCGGCGGTCTCGCCACCGACTGGGAGGCCGTCTCCGCGGGCGAGTTCGTCTTCACCATCCGCCCGGGCGCCACCTGCTCCGACGGCACACCCGTCACCCCGACCGTCGTCGCCGACTCCCTGGCCCGCTTCGCCGATCCGGACACCGCGTCCCCCGGCCGCACCCTCGCCATGGGGCGCGGCGAGGCCAGCTTCACCCCGGACGACGGCGCCGGCACCGTCACCGTCGAACTCACCGAGGACTGGGCCGACCTGCCCACCGGACTCTCCCTCCCGCAGACCGGCATCGTCTGCCCGGCCGGCCTCGCCGACCCGGAGGGCCTTGCCGCCGGCACCATCGAGGGCGCCTTCTCCGGCCCGTACACCCTGGCGCGCGCCACACCCGCCGTCTCCTACGAGTTCGCGCTGCGCGAGGAGTACGACGCCTGGCCCGACTTCGCCGAACCCCTGGCCGGCACCGCCCCCGCCACCCTGGTGTTCACCCCCTACGCCGACCCGTCCACCAGGGCCACCCAGCTGCTCTCCGGCGCGCTCGACGTCGCCAGCTTCCCCGACGAGAACATCGGCAGGTTCGAGAACAACGACTCCTTCTCGGTCGACATGGTCAACGCGCTCGGCACCTACCTGCTGTTCAACGAACGCGCCGGATCGGTCTTCGCCGACGCCACGGAACTGCGGCGCGCCGTCGCCCAGGCCCTGGACCCCGAGGCGTTCACCCAGGTGGCCACCAACGGGCGCGGCCAGGTCCTCACGTCCGTCGGTTCCTCCGCACTGCCGTGCGCCAACACCGACACCGCCCTGCTGCCAGGACACGACCCGGAGGCGGCCGGCGAGGTGCTCGACGGCGTCACCATCCGCTTCGTCGGCACGATCGGCGTCGACCAGGGCAACGAGTACGCGGCCGAGGTGCTGCGCAACGCCGGGGCCGACGTCGAACTGCGCAACCTCGACAACGCGCAGTGGTCGGAGATCACCAGCGGCGGAGGCGGCGACTGGGACGTCACCATCCAGGCCGACTTCAACGTCGTCGGCTCCCTCCCCTCCTCGCTGCTGCGCGTCATGGGGCCGCCCACCGAGGACGGCGGGCGCAACAAGACCGGCGCCGTCAACGAGGAGGGCTACACCGCGCTGCGCGAAGCGATGAGCACCACCGACCACGGCGCGCGCTGCGAGGCGCTGCAACGGGCCCAGGACTCCTTCCTGCAACGGGTGGACGCCGCTCCGCTCACCGGCCTCGCCGAGGCCTCCGTCGCCGCGGACGGCGTCTCGATCCGCGCACTCGGCGACTACATCGACCCCGCGACGATCCGCATCGTCGGCTGACCCGGAGCCCGCGCCATGACCACCACCGCACCATCCGTCGCACCGGTCCCCGACGCCGCCTCCCGCCGCGCCGGCCGGACGGGCGCCCGCCCCTGGCTGGCCTTCGCCCTCCAGCGCCTGATCGGCCTGGCCGCCGTCTTCCTCGTCCTCCTGGTGCTGTCGTTCCTCATCGTGCAGCTCATCCCGGGCGACCCGGCGGTGGCCATCGCGGGGCCCGACGCCACCAGCGAGGACCTCGCCGCGCTCCGCACCGGACTGGGACTCGACCGCCCGGTGCTCGCCCAGTTCCTCGACTACGCGGGCGGCGCCCTCACGGGCGACCTCGGCGACTCCTTCCAGTACCGGCAGCCGGTCGAGACCATCATCGGCAACCGGCTGCCGTTCACCGCGCTGGTCGCCTTCTACGCCATCCTCGTCGTCCTGCTCGTCGCCGTGCCCGTGGGGATGGCCGTGGCCATCGCCACCCGCGGCGGCCACCGCCGCTGGCTCGACACCGCCTTCGGCGCGCTCACCGGCTTCCTCGACTCCGTCCCCGGCTACCTCATGGCGACCTTCCTGGTCGTCCTGTTCGCCACCGGCATCGGCGTCCTGCCGCTCCTGCCGCCCGCCTACTCCCCGGGCGACCCCAACCTCTCCCTGGTCCTCCCCGTCATCGCCCTGGCCGTCGGCCCGGCCTGCACCATCTCCCGCGTGGTACGCCGCGAGACCGCCGTGGTGCTCGGGCAGGACCACATCCGCACCGCGCGCGGCTGGCGCCTGAAGCCCGGCACCCTCCACCTCAAGTACGCGCTGCCCAACCTGCTCACCACCACCCTCACCCTCAGCGGGCTCATCCTCTCCAGCATGCTCGGCGGCGCGCTGATCATCGAGAACGTGTTCGCGCTGCCCGGCCTCGGCTCCGGCATCATCAAGGCGATCCTCGACCGGGACTATCCGGTCATCCAGGGCATGGTCCTGGTCATCGGCATGATCGCCGCCCTCGTCCACCTCGTCGTCGACGTGCTGCTCGCGCTCGCCGACTCCCGCAACCTCGGAGGCGCTCATGGCGACTGAGACGGTCACCGCCCCCGCCACGCCGACAGCACGGCGCTTCACCTGGACCCCGGGGCTCGTCATCGGACTCGCGCTGATGGCCGCCGTCGTCGCGACCGGCGTCCTCGCCCCGATGCTGCTCGCCGAGCGCGCCACCGAGCTGGGCGACAGCGCGGCCCAGCCCTCGGCCGCCCACTGGGCGGGCACCGACGCCGCAGGCCACGACATGCTGGCCCGCAGCCTCGTCGCCACCCGCCTCACCCTGCTCATGACCATCGGCGCCACGGCCCTCTCCGTCGTCGGCGGCCTCGTCATCGGCACGGCGGTGTGGCTGGCCCCGCGGCGACCACGGACCCTCGGGCTGCGCGCCATCGACGCGCTCGTCGCCTTCCCCACCCTCCTCCTGGCGCTGGTCGTCGCCGCGATCCTGGAACCCGGCACCCGCTCCGCCATCGTCGCCATCGGCCTGGCCGGCATCCCCTACTTCGCGCGCCTCACCGCCAACCTCGCCGCCCAGATCTCCCGGCGCGACTTCGTCGGCACCGCCCGGCTGATGGGCGTTCCCGGCCACCGGATCGCCACCCGGCACATCCTCCCCAACATGGCCGAGCCGCTGCTCGTCCTCACCGCCTCGGCCTTCGCCCAGGCGCTCACCGCACTCTCCGCCCTGTCCTTCGTCGGCCTCGGCGTCCAGTCGCCCGACTACGACTACGGCAAGCTCCTCAACGAGGCCCTGCCGTCCCTGCTCGCCGGCCGCCCCTGGCAGATGGCGGCTCCGACCCTGCTCATCGTGCTCACCGGCGTCGCCGCCACCCTGATCGGCGACGGCCTGGCCGCCGCCGCCGACCCCCGCACCGGCGCCAGGAACCACACCGCCACGCTGACCCGCGCCGGCACCCCGCGGGACCCCGAGGACGCCACGGCCCTGGTCGAGGTCGACGACCTCGTCATCACCGACGCCACGGGACGCGCCCTCGTCGACCACGTCTCGCTGCGCATCGCCCCCGGCGAGATCGTCGGCCTCGTCGGCGAGTCGGGATCCGGCAAGTCCCTCACCGCCATGACCCTGGCCCGGCTGCTGCCCGACGGGCTCACCGCCGGGGCCACGCGGCTGAGGCTCGGCGACCTCGACCTGCTCGGCCGCGTGGCACCCCGCGACCTGGCCCTCGCCATGGGCCTCGTCTACCAGGACCCGGGCACCACCTTCAACCCGGCCCTCCGCCTCGGCACCCAGCTCACCGAGGTACTGCGCACCCACGCCCGCGCCGACCGCGACGAGGCCCGCGCCCGGATCCTCGACGCGCTGCGCGCGGTCCGGATGACCAAGCCGGAACTCCGCCTCCGCCAGCACCCCCACGAGCTCTCCGGCGGCATGCGCCAACGCGCCATGATCGCCTCGGCGATCGCGACCACGCCCAAGCTGCTCATCGCCGACGAGCCCACCACCGCGCTCGACGTCACGGTCCAGGCCGAGATCCTGCGGGAACTCAAGCGGATCAACCGCGAGTTCGGCACCGCCATCCTCTTCATCTCGCACGACCTCGCCGTGGTGCGGGCGCTGTGCGACCGGGTGCTGGTGATGACCGAGGGCCGCATCGTCGAGCAGACCACCGCCGCGAACCTCACCACCGAGTCCGCCGAACACCCCTACACCCGACGGCTCCTCGCCGCCACGCCCACCGTCGCCACCGTCACCGCTTCCACCGCCGGGGAGTCCGCACCATGACCGACACCCTGCTCCGCGTCCAGAACCTCGACATCACCTACGGCCACGGCCCCGCCACCACCCACGCCGTGCGCGACGTCAGCCTCAGCCTGACCAGGGGACACACCCTCGGCCTGGTGGGGGAGTCGGGCTCGGGCAAGTCCACCCTCGCCAAGGCGATCGTCGGCGGCCTGCGCCCACACTCCGGCTCGATCACCGTCGACGGCACCGACGTCGGCAGCGCCCGCGGCCGGGCCCGCACCGCCCTGCGCCGCCGCGTCCAACTCATCCCCCAGGACCCGTACTCCTCGCTCGACCCCCGGCGCACCGTCGGCGAGGCGCTCGCCGAGGCGATCGACCCCCGGCGCGCCGCCCTGCGCAGGCACCGCGCCACCATCACCGAATGGCTGGAGCGCGTGCGCATGCCGGCCGACGCCATCGACCGCTACCCGCACGAGTTCTCCGGCGGCCAGCGCCAGCGCATCGCCATCGCGCGCGGCCTGCTGATCCGACCCAGCCTCGTCATCGCCGACGAGATCACCTCCGCCCTCGACGTCTCCGTCCAGGCCGAGATCCTCGCCCTGCTCGACGAACTACGGCACGAGCTGCGCCTCACCCTGGTCTTCATCTCGCACAACCTCGCCGTGGTGCGGCAGGTGTCCGACGAGGTGGCGGTGCTCTACCACGGCGAACTCGTCGAGAACGGGCCGGCGGCCCGCGTCTACGCGTCCCCGGCCGCGGACTACACCCGCGCCCTGCTCGACGCCGACCCGGCGTCACCCGGCTTCTCCCTCGACTGACCCCCGACCACCCTCACCCCCACCCGTCACGTCCGGAAGGAACACCCCACCGATGCCCACCGAGCCGCTCCGCCTGGTCAACGCCCGTCTCATCACCGGCCGGCCAGGAGCCGCCCCGATCGCGAACGCCGTGCTGGTCACCGACGCCGAAGGCCGCGTCGTCCACGCCGGGGAGGCCGCCGCGGCGCCCGCCTCGCCCGGCGCGCGCGAGATCGACCTCGCCGGACGCACCCTGCTGCCCGGCTTCATCGACACCCACGTCCACGTCAAACTCAGCCTGCCCCAGGGCCCGTTCCACGAGCTCACCACCGACCCGGCCTACGTCGCGTACGAGACCGCCGAGCGGCTGCGCGCCACCCTGGACGCCGGCGTCACCACCGTCCGCGACCTGGCCGGCGCCACCCGCGGCATCCGCCAGGCCCTCGCCGACGGCCTGATCACCGGCCCCCGGCTGAAGATCGCCGTGAACGCCATCAGCCACACCGGCGGCCACGGCGACTTCCACCACTTCGACGGTGGCCACCTGCAACTGCACCAGGGCGGCGCCTACCTGGCCGACACCCCGGACGAGGCGCGCCGGGCCACCCGGGACGCGATCCGTTCCGGCGCCGACGTGATCAAGATCTGCACCACGGGCGGCATGGGCTCCCCCCACGACACCCCCGACGACGAGGGCCTGCGCGTGGAGGAGGTACGTGCCGTCGTCGACGAGGCCGCCCGGCACGGCGGCCGCCCGGTCGCCGCCCACGCGCAGGGGCTGGCCGGGATCCACGCCGCCATCCTCGGCGGCGTCACCAGCGTCGAACACGGCTACGGCATCGACGACATGGCCCTCGACCTGGCCGCCGAGCGCGGCGTCTTCCTGGTGCCGACGCTCTCGACGGTCTTCGTCGGCATCGACAAGAAGGCGATGCAGCCCTACCACTACGAGAAGAAGGTGCGCTGGTCGGGCATCACGAAGACCAACATCGCCCACGCCATCGAACGCGGCGCCAGGATCGCCATGGGCACCGACGCGGGGGTCGTGCCCCACGGCCGCAACCTGCTGGAGCTCGGCTTCCTCGTCGAGCTCGGCATGGCGCCGGCCGACGCCATCGTCGCCGGCACCGCGACGGCGGCCGAACTCCTCGGCGCCGCCGACGACCTCGGCACCCTGGAGCCCGGCAAGCTCGCCGACTTCGTCGTCAGCGCCGTCGACCCGCTCGCCGACATCACCGGCCTCGGCGACCCGGCCAACATCCTGGTCGTCGCCCAGTCCGGCGTGATCCGCAAGGACCTCGCCGGCCTCACCACGAGGTGACGGTGCGAGGCCGAACCCACTGCCGGCCCGGTCCTCGGACCGTCCGCCCTCGGTAAGGGGCCGGGGCGAATCGGGAGAGGGGGCGCTCTCCCCTCCTCCCGCCGCGGGAACATCTCGTCGTGCCACGCCCCTTGACGGGGGAGCCGGCGCTGCCGCATAGTCGCGTGGAAACGATTCCATGGAATCGTTTCCACGCGACTTTCGGTTCGGTGTCCGCTGCGAAAGGCCCCTCATGGACGGCTCGGTGACGATCAAGGACGTGGCGGCGCTCGCCGGCGTGTCCGTGGGGACGGCCTCACGGGTGCTCTCGGGGAACTCGGCCACGTCGCCGGCCGCCCGCGAGCGGGTGCGGGCCGCGGCCGAGAAGCTGGGCTACCGCCCGGACGCGCGGGCCCGCGCCCTGCGGTCGACCCGCAGCCACGCGGTGGGGCTGCTGGTCTCCGACGTGCGCAACCCGTTCTTCGCCGATATCGCGCACGGCGCGGAACAGGCCGCGCTCGCCTCCTCGTACGTGACGCTGCTGGCCAACGCCAACGAGGACACCGCGCAACAGGACACCTACCTGGAGGCGTTCCTCACCCAGCGCGTCGACGGGATCATCGTCGCGCCGCAGGGGGAGGGCGGCGGCAACCTGCGCGCGGTCGAACAGGCCCGCACGCCGCTGGTGTTCGTGGACCGCACGGTCGACGGCTTCGACGTGCCGAGCGTCACCTCCGACAACGCCCAGGGCATCGAGCTGGCCGTGGCACACCTCGCCGAGCTCGGGCACACCCGCGTCGGCTACATCGGCGGCCCCGCGGCCGTCTCCACCGGCCGGGCCAGGCACGACGCCTACCTCGCCGCCGTCGCCCGGCACGGCCTGGACGAGGACCCGGAGCTGGTCACCGCCGGCGACTTCCGCAGCGCCAGCGGCGCCGCCGCGACCGCGCGGCTGCTCACCGGCAGGCGGCCCCCCACCGCGCTGCTCGCCGCGGACAGCCTGATGGCCATCGGCGCGCTCGGCGAGGTGCGCAGACAGGGACGCCGCATCGGCTCCGACGTCGCGTTGGTCGCCTTCGACGACATCGAGTGGTTCCGTGAACTCGACCCCCCGCTCACGGTGGTGGCCCAGGACGCGCGGGCGCTCGGCGAGCGGGCGATGCGACTGCTCCTCGACGTCATGGACGGCGGTGCCGTCACCTCCGAGACGCTGCCGATGCGGCTCGTCGTCCGCCAGTCCTCCACCGGCCGGCCCGCCGACTGAGCCCGGGCGCCCCACCGTCCCGACCGTCCCGCCCCACGAACGACCGGAAAGACCCATGCCCTCTGTGCACGTCATCGGAAGCCTCAACGCCGACCAGCTGCTGGAGTTGACCGCCTTCCCCGAGCGCGGCGAGACCGTGCTCGGCGCGGGGATGCGGCTGACCGCCGGCGGCAAGGGCGGCAACCAGGCGGTGGCCGCCGCCCGCGCCGGGGCGCCCACCGCGATGGTCGGGGTGACCGGCGACGACGCGCACGGGCGCCTGGTGCGGCGGGCGTTGGCCGAGGCGGGCGTGCGCACGACGGCCGTCCGCGTGGCGGCCGGCGCGCACACCGGGCTCGCCGTGGTGCTGCTCGAACCGGGCGGCGGCAACCGCATCGTCGTGACGCCGGGCGCCAACTCCGAGCTCGACGAGCGGGACATCGACGCCGGCCTGGCCACCGTCGCGCCCGGCGACGTCGTGCTGCTGCAACTGGAGATCCCGCCCGCTTCGGTGGCCCACGCCGCCCGCCTGGCCCGGGCCGGGGGCGCCACCGTGGTGCTCAACGCCGCGCCCGCGCCCGTCGACCTGCGCCTCCTCGACCTCGCCGACCTCGACGTGCTGGTGGTCAACGACCCCGAGGCACGCGCCGTCGCACGCCTCCTCGGCGTCGCCGAGCGGTCGGCCGAGGAGCGGGTGCCGGCCCTGGCCCGGGAGTTGGACGCGCTCGTGGTGTGCACGATGGGCGCGGAAGGAGCCCTGGCCGCGCCGGCCGGCGGGCCGGCCCCCGTGCTGCGGGTCCCGGCCGTCCCCGTGTCGGCCGTCGACACCACCGCCGCCGGCGACACCTTCACCGGCTATCTCGCCGCCGCGCTCGCCGACGGCACGGACGACCTGCCCGCGGCGCTGCGCCGGGCCGCCGCCGCGGCCGCGCTCGCCGTCACCCGGCACGGCGCCATGGCGTCCATCCCCGACCTGGGCGAGGTCCGGCGGACCCGCCACGCCTCCCCTCTCACCAGCAAGGAGTGACCATGCGCATCGCACTGGGCAACGACCACGCCGGGATGCTGCTCAAGGAGCACGTCCGCGGCGTCCTCCTCCGCCTCGGCCACGAGGTGATCGACCGCGGCGCCACCAGCGAGGAGCCGGTGGACTTCCCCGACGTCACGTTCGCCACCTGCGACGAGGTCCGCAGGGGCGCCGCCGACCGGGCGGTGCTGGTCTGTGGCACCGGCGCCGGCGCCCTGATGGCGGCGAACAAGATCGCCGGCATCAGGTGCGGACTCGGCCACGACGTGTACTCGGCCCACCAGGCCGTGGAGCACGACGACGCCAACGCGATCGCCATCGGGGCGTGGCTGGTGGGCCCGGCCACCGCCACCGAGGTCCTCGAGGCGTTCCTGGCCGCGAGGTTCGACAACGACGAGGACACGGTGCGCAGGGTCGCCAAGCTCCACGAACTGGAGCTCCGCTCGGCCCGCGAACTCGCCGACCGCGGCTGACCGGCCGCCGCTTCCCCGTCCCTCGTCCACTGCGCCGGCGGCCCGTTCCCCGACTCCCCAGGGCCGTCGCCCCCTCCCACCCCGGACACGATCCCCCGTCCCCACGGGAACTCCCTCCGACCGTCCCCCGCGCACAGCGTGATCAAAGGAGACCCTGCATGAGCGCGCACCGCACGACCCCCGCTCCCGGCAAGCCGGACGGCCGTCTGAAGACGGCGTTCGCGTCCGCCGCCGGCACCTGCGTCGAGAACTACGACTTCGTCGCCTACGGCACCGCCTCCGCCCTCTACTTCGGCGACGCCTTCTTCCCCGACTCCGACCCGGTGGTCGGAACCCTGCTCGCCTTCGCCACGCTCGGCGTCGGCTTCCTGATGCGCCCCGTCGGCGGCGCGCTCGGCGGCTACCTGGGCGACCGGCACGGCCGCAAGCCGGTGCTCGTCGGCGCCCTGCTCGTCATGGGCGTGGCCACCGTGCTCATCGGCCTGCTCCCCACCTACCACCAGGTCGGCGTCCTGGCCCCGGTCCTGCTGGTGATCATCCGCTGCGTGCAGGGCCTCGCGTTCGGCGCCGAGTGGGGCGGCGCGGTGATGATGACCTTCGAGCACGCGCCACCCAGGCGCCGCGGCCTCTACTCGGCGATACCCCAGGCCGGGAACCCGCTCGGCATCGCCCTCGCCAACATCGCCTTCCTGCTCTCCGCCTCGATCGACGGCGACCTGGCCTGGCGGCTGCCGTTCCTGGCCAGCTCGCTGCTGATCGTCGTCGGACTCGTGGTGCGGATGAAGCTCAACGAGTCCCCCGAGTTCGAGGCCGCCAAGGCCGGGGGCGACACGGTGCACAACCCGCTGCTGACGGTGTTGCGCGACGACTGGCGGAACATCCTCCGCATCATCGCCCTGCGGGTCGTGGAGTCCTGCGCCTACTACCTGACCGCCACCTACCTGCTCTCCTACATCACCGACCGCAACGAGGACGACCGGGCGATCGCGCTGACCGGCGTCGTGGTGGCCAGCCTGCTGGCCGTGGGCACCACCGTCCTGTCCGGCGCGCTGACCGACCGGGTGGGCCGCCGCATCGTCTATCTGGCCGGCTGTCTGCTCGCCGTGGCCTTCGGCGTCCCCATGTACATGATGGCGAACACCGGCTCCGCGGTGCCGATCCTGTTGACCTTCCTCATCGCCATCGGCGTCATCCACGCCGCCCTGACGGGCACCCAGGCCGCCTGGTTCGCCGAGCTGTTCCGCACCGGGACGCGGACGTCGGGCGCGTCGCTCGGCTACCAGACCGCCGCCTCGGTCGCCGGCTTCGCCCCGTTCGCCGCGGTACTGCTGGCCGACGCCTTCGACTGGTGGGGCCCGGCCGGCCTCTACGTCGCCGTGTCCGCCGTCGGTCTCCTCGGGGTCCTGACCACCCGCGAGACCTGGGGCCCGGCGCAACGCGCCGCCGCGGCGGCGTCCGAGCCGGACCCGGACCCGGACCCGGGCGCGACCGCGGACCGGCCCGCGCCCCGGCACGACGAGGCCGCCCCGCGACCCGGTCGCTGACGCCCGGCGGAACGCGGCTGCCCGGCAACGTGGTGTCGTTGCCGGGCAGCGTCAGCGTGAGCGCGCTGGCACCAGTGGCCTCACCTGGGGTTCGGCGCCTCGTCGGACGCCGTCGACGGCGATGCCGCACGCGTCCTGGGCGGCCATGACGGCGTCCTGGGTGCCGGGACCGAAGATCCCGTCCTGGGCGATGTTCCACCCCCACCCGCGCAGCAGGCACTGCGCGTGCGAGACGGCCGAGCCCCTGGAACCGTACGAGAGCACCGGGTGGCCGCCGCTGTAGCCGCAGCCGGCCGAGATCGACACGTCACCCCCCGCGCCGGAGACCGCCGCCTGGACTCCGCCGCCCGGCGCGCTCCCGGCCTGCGCCGGCGAGGTGAGCGCCACCATGCCCCCCGTGACCAGCACCGCGCGACGTCGCGCGGTGCGGGCGGGCTGGTCGTCGGAGGTGGCGTTGGCAGCGGGGACATCGGGCCGTCGGCGGAAGGTGCGGTTCACCGATGGCGGTGATGGTTCGTACTTTTGCCTCCTCGTCTCGGGATGTGACGGTCGAGTGGGCGTGGAAGGAGACGGTCGCCGGCAGGTGGTCCCGAGCCCCGTGCCGAAAAAACAGGAATAGCGGGGTGCGAAAGCAGAAAACGTTCTAAGACCCCCGCATGGAAGGTAGGAGGAGCTCAGGCACAGAGGCTCTCGTCCCCGGTCTCGACGATGCCGATCCCGAAATTCCGGATGGGCGCGGCCGTGGCCGCGGACGCTGCGGCGCCACGTTCAGCGATCGGGTCGCCATCGGGTGACGGCGTCGCGCACAGCGGCGGTGGGTGCGACGCCGCCTTCCGCGAGGGCGTCGAGGACCGCTCCGAGTATCGGCTCGGCGTGTTCCGTCACGACGCGGGCTTGTGGATGCGCCGCGGCGAGACGTCGCGGGATCGCCGCACGGAGCACGTTGTCGGCCGCGGCCACCGAGCCGCCCAGTGTGACGGTGAACCCGTCGCCTGGCAGCAGGCCCACGCGTCTCGCGCACGAGCTGATGTAGTGGATCACGCGTTCGGCCTGCTCGTGGACGAGGGCGATCGCGACGGGGTCGCCGGCTTCCGCCTCGTGCAGTACGGTGCGCACGGCCGTGGACCTGTGCAGATGTGACCCCCCGGCGTTCTCCCTCCTGGTGAAGGCGTGGAGCAGGTCCTCCACGGAGGCCGCGTCGTAGAAGCGCGGGAGCGACCGGGAGAGGCTGGTTTTCGCGGCCATGCCCAGCTCGGCGAGGTAGATCGCGCGGAGCGCCTCGTCGACGAGTCCGGCCGCGCCGAGTGGGTGTTGCAGCCACCACGACATCGCGAACTCCTCGCCGTGCCTGCCACGCCCGGCGATCGCGGCGCCGGTGCCGAGGGACACGGCGACTCCGACGCCGTCGGGGTCGCCGTATCGGAGGAGAGCGAATCCGTCGTTCTTGATCGAGAGGGATACCTCCGGGCCGAGCCGGGAACGGAGGACGCCGTTCCAGAGCTCCGCGTCCTCCGGCCAGTCGACGCCGGCGAGCCGGAACGCGCCGGCCGCGATGCGCGCACCCCCTTCGGGGAAGGCGCGCCGTGCGGCGGAGACGGCCTGGTCGACGAGGAGCAGGACCTCGGTCGTTGCCTCTTCCGGGGCGTCGACGCCATAGATGTCGCCCAGGCCGCCGCGTGCCCAGCCCAGGATGTTGCCGTGCCGGTCGGAGACGGCGGCGATGGTCTTGGTGTTGCCGGCGTCGACGCCGAGGAAGAGGTCGTTCACGGCAGCAGTCGCTCCGGGAGGTGGGCGGTGTGCGCGACGGCCATCTCGTCGTAGAGCTCTTCCGCGACCTTGAGGTTGGCGACCAGCGGGTTGGCCAACAGAGCCTGGACGCCGTCCTTGCGGGTGCCTTCCCAGCCGGCCTTGGCGGCGAGGATCTGGTACTCGGCGAGCTGCTGGGTGATGCCGAGGACGGAGTGCGGAAGGGGCTTCTGCGGGCGGATGTGGAAGCCCTTCCTGTCGACGGTGCACCAGACCTCGACCACGGTGGTCTCCTCGAACCCGGGCAGTGCGCCGCCGGCGTTCGGGAGGTTCACCGGGAGCAGGGCGCCGGTGTCGTTGTAGTGGGCGCTCATCACGTCGATCGCGAGCTCGAGCTCGTGGATGCCGCCGCGGGAGCGCGCGGGATCCAGTTCGGGCGCCGCGGCGCCGGCCTGTTCGCGGTAGTGCTCCCAGTAGCCGGGGACGGAGTCCATGATGATCTCCGACCGGGTCTTGGCGGCGCCCTGCTGTTCGCGCAGGAGTTCCTCGCGGAAGTAGTAGTAGTTGAAGTAGTCGGACGGGATCGATCCCATGGTCACGGCGAGGTGGAGCGCGCGGCGTGAGTTCGCGTCCAGGGTCGGGTCGTCCCTGCGTTCCTCCCAGGCCCTTTCGAGGAGGGGCATGACGTCCTGGCCGTCGTAGAGGTGCTCGGTGCTCCAGCAGTTGTGGTTCACGCCGGCCATGGTCACCTGGGCCCGCTCCGGGTCGAGCCCGGCGGCCTTGAGCACGACGGGCGGGAACACCATCGGTCCCTCGCACATCGAGACGATCTCGACGTCGCTGTACTGGCTGACGGCCTGGGAGACGATGTTCACCGGGTTGGTGTAGTTGAAGATCTTCGCCTGCGGGGCGACGGCGTTGAGGTCGTCGACGACGCCCTTGAGGACGTTGACCGAGCGCAGCGACATGAAGAAGCCGCCGGGGCCCTGGGTCTCCTGCCCGATGACCCCGTGCTTGATCGGGATGCGCTCGTCGAGGGCTCGGGCGGCGAATCCACCGGGGCGGAAGCTGGAGAGGACGGCGTCGACGTCGCGCAGCCCTGCCCGGCGGTCGGTGGTGGCGGTGACCGTGAGGTCGAGGCCCTGGACCTTGATCATCCGTTCGGTGATGGCGCGGACGACCTCCAGGTGGTCCGGGTCGAGGTCGATCAGGACGAGCTCGGAGCCGGCGAACTCCTCGCCGTGCCAGAGCAACGACGCCATCGTTCCGGCCGCGCGGGAGGAACCGCCGCCGAGATATGCGAGCTTGATGCGTGCCATGGGGTGGGCGTGCCTTTCGTGGTGGAGGTGGTTCAGGACGCGGCCGGCAGCAGCGCGGCCGCTTCCCGGTCGGTGAGGAATCGGGGGGAGGCGCAGTCGCTGAGCACGGTGGCCGGCCAGTCCGGCTCGTAGCCCTCGGCGGCGGCCAGGCGCCGCACCGTCGTCTGCTTGTGTGCGCCGGTGGCGATCATGACGACGGCGCGGGCGAGGTCCCGGATGGTCGCGATGCCGACCGTCACGCCGTGCCGGGGGACCTCGTCGAGGCCGCGTAGCGTGGGAAACGTCGCGAGGTTGTCCCGGCGCGTGCCCTCGCCGAGCTCGACCACCCGGGTGCGGCTGTCGGCGGCGGACCCGGCCGGATTGAGCGCGATGTGTCCGTCGGAGGCCCCGGACGCGAGGAGGAAGAGGTCGATGCCGCCGGCTGCGGCGAGAGCACGGTCGTACTCCCCGGGTTCCCTCCTCGGATCGGGAAACCAGAGGTTGCTCTCCGGGATGCCGGCGTTCGGCAGTGCCGCGGCGTTGAGTGGCTCGAGGATGTGACGACGGCCGAACCCGACGCAGCTGTGCGGCAGATCGGCGTCGATGAGGCGCACGTCGTCGCCGTCGTGGAGGACGTACTCGTCCATCAGGGCGATGATCACCCGGCGAAGATCGAGGTCGCGCTCCGCCACCAGCCCGGCCAGTTGCCGGTATGTGCCCATCGGGCTGCGCCCGCTCGGACAGCCGAGCACGAAGGGCCGACCGGCTTCCCCGGCCAACCGAATGCCGTCAGCGATCATCTCGGCCGCGAAACGGCCGACCTGATCAGGCGAATCGTAAACTTCCGGCGACACGCGCATGCGCGCGAACTCCTTCTTCACAGGGGGGCGGGGCGGAAAAACTGTGCTGGCGCGTCACTCCTTGAGCGCGCCGTCGAGCACGCCACGGATGAAATGGCGTTGGAAAAAGGCGTAGAGCACCAGTACCGGTAGCGCGACGATCAGCGAGCCGGCGGCCAGAAGGTTCACGTCGATCGTGTGCTGCCCCTGGAAGACGCCCAGTGCCAGGGGGGCCGGCTGGATCTCCGGATCGGCGATGAAGACGAGGGAGAGGAAGAGGTCGTTCCAGGTCCACATGGTCGACAACAGCGCGAGCGTCAACACGGCCGGGCGGGACATCGGCAGCAACACCTGCCAGAGGATGCGCCACGTCCGCGCGCCGTCGATCTCGGCCGCCTCGATCAGCGACACGGGAATGGCGCGGAAGGTCGCACGCATCCAGAACGTGCCGAAGGGAACTCCCATGCCGATATGGATGAGGATCAGTCCGAGCCAGGAATTCGTCAGCCCCAGGGACTGGAACGTGTGGTACAGCGGAATGATGAAGATCTCGGCGGAGACCATCAGGCCGAACAGAACGAGGGGAAAGAGGATGCGCTGCCCGGCGACGCCGAGCACCCCGAAAGCGAACCCGGAGAGGACGGCGACAAGAGTTTGTCCGAGCACCGCGCCCACGGTGATCACCGCGGAGCCGATCATGGCCTTGCCGAAACCGCCCGTGGTCCATGCCGTGGCGAAGTTGTCCCACTGCGGGTGCAGCAGATCGATCTGGCCGCCGCGGCTCGGGCTGAGCGCGGTGAAGAGGAACCAGACCACGGGGAAGAGCACGAGGAGCGAGACGACGACGAGGATGGCGTGGTTCAGAAAGCGTTCGCCGCGCGAGATCATGCGTTCTTCTCCCCGGAGAGGCGGTTGATGATCAGGGCCACCACCAGGCAGACGAGCGCCAGCACCACGCCGATCGCGGCCGCCATCCCCACGTCCGGGTTCAGAAACGCCTTGCGGTAGAGCAGCAGTGCCGGAGTGGTGGTCGACGTTCCCGGCCCGCCCTGCGTCGTCACCCACACCAGGTCGAAGGCACGCAACGCCCCGGTGACGGTCAGGGTCAACGCGATCGCCAGGTGTCCCTTCAGGCCGGGCAACGTGATGGCGAAGAACTCCCGTACCGGACCGGCACCGTCGAGGCGAGCCTGTTCGTAGAGTTCTTTCGGAATCGCCGCGACTCCGGCGATGAACAGCACCATGCACAGCCCCAGAGCGGTCCAGGTGCCGATCACACCGAGCGCGGGCAGCGCCCAGGTGAAGTCCCCGAGCCAACTGCGCGCGAGATCACCGAGGCCGACCGCGCGCAGGGCACTGTTGAGCGGGCCGTCCGGTCCGTAGACGCGTTTCCAGATCACGGCGACCACGACCGTCGTGAGCACCTGCGGCAGGAACAGCAACCACCGGTAGACCCCGGCGCCACGCAGCTTCCCGCGCCCGAGGAGCGCGGCGGAGAGCAGCCCGAGCGCGATCGGCACGAGGGCGAAGAACACCAGCAACACCAGGACGTGCCCCAGCGAGGCGATCAGCTCGGAGTCGCCGAAGAACGCCGTGTAGTTGCCCAGCCCCACGAAGTGGGCCTCCGTCACCCCGTCCCATCGGTAGAGCGAGTAGTTGAGGCTCTGCGCGAGCGGGACGAGAACCACGAAGCCGTAGGCGAGGAGGGCGGGAGCCGCGAACCCGAGGCCGACCCACCGTCGCCTCCGGGCGCGCGCGGAGATCCGGGCCCTTCGGGTGGGCCGCGGCGTGGTCGGTCGCGGGATCCGCGGGACGGCGGACGATTCCGCCGCTGGTCGCGTCGCCTGTCGAGAGTGCGAGGTCATGCGATCAGCCCTCCCCCCGCTGCCCCTGGAACGCGTCGTAGTCGTCCTGCCCGGCGTCGGTCAGCTGCTCCGGCGTGATCTGGCCGGCCAGCAGTCGTTGCGTTTCGCCGCCGAGCGTGTCGAGCATCGTGGGGGTGGCCCAGTCGAAGTACGGCACGTACCCGTTGTCCGCTTCGAGCCGCTGCTGTGCCTCGACCTCCGTGCGGAACTCCGGGTTGTCGTCCGGCGCGTCCAGATCCGTGTGGAGCAGGGGCAGGTAGCCGTGGTCGACGGAGATCTGCGCGGCCGCCTCGCTCGCCATGAAGTCGAGGAAGGCCGCGGCGGCGTCGGGGTGGTCGGAGCGCGCGGATATCGCCAGATTGCCCGCGGTCGACCCGGTCCCGACGATCTGACCGCCGTCGACCTGGGGGAGCTGGGTGTATCCGTACGTCTGTCGCTGCTCCGTCGAGAAACCGAGTGAGCCGGTGTACTCGAAACGGAACGCTCCCTCGCCGCTCAGGAAGTGATCGATCGCGTCCTGGTGCTGCACACCTTCGTGGTTCGGCGTGAACCATCCCGCGTCCGCCCACTCCCGCACGGTCGTCGCCGCCTCGGTGAGCCCCGTGGAGGTGATGGGTGGCGTGCCGGTGGAGTAGACGAAGTCGCCGATGTCCTCGGCGGAGCCGAAGAGATTCTGCACCGCGAGCAGGATGGCCGTTGCGGGGCCCTTGTCCAGGGAACCGTAGGCGATCGGTACCTGTCCGTCGGCGGCGATCTCCGCGCAGGCCTCCTCGAACTCCGCGAGGGTCGTCGGCACCGGGATGCCGAGCTGGTCGAGGATTTCCGTGTTGTAGTAGAGGCCGATGAGCGACGAGCGGGCGGCCGGTGTCGCGTAGATCGAGCCGGTGCCCATCTCGCTTCCGTCAGGGGTGAACTGCTCCTGCCGCAGGATGGTGGACGGAAAATCGCTCTCCCACCCGTACAGCTCCGCGTAGTCGTCGAGATCGAGGATGCGGCCGGCCTCCGCCAGCGTTCCCATCGACTGCCAGCCGTTGTTGACCAGCGCGATGTCAGGACCGTCCGAGTCGGCGAGACGCAGGTTCAGCGTACTGATCACCTGGTTCCAGTCCTGGGTGGTCCGCTCGACGGTGATGTTCGGATGCTCGGCCTCGAACGCGGCGATGACGGCGTCGGCCCACTCGCCTTCCGCGCCCTGCCAGAAATCGAGCATGCGGAGCGTGATGTTCTCTCCTGACACGTCGCTGGAGACCTCACGGGATTCGTTCGCGGCGGTCGAGCCACCCGGCGCGCACGAGGTCGCCGTCGTCGCCACACCCAAGCCGAGAGCCATCGCTCCGAGAAACTGCCTCTTCACCCAAGTCTCCTTTGACTCGTCGTCCCCTCGGCCGAGGACCGAGCGGCTGCAACCGTAACGAGAGGCAGTCCAGTTGGACCAGTATTCGAACCAGTTTTGGCCCACGGTGGAGACTGGTACGGTCTTGGACATGAGGACGCCAACGATCGCCGTCCGCGTCGCCCGCATGCTCGGCGATTCGATCAATCGCGGCATCTACCCACCGGGCGCGCGGCTGCCGGGAGAGCGCCAGCTCGCAGAACAGCTCCTGGTCAGCAGGAGCACTCTGCGCGTCGCGCTCAACCGGCTCGAAAGGGAAGGCCGGGTGGCTCGTTCACCGCAACGTGGATGGTTCGTCCCCAGCCCCACGGTCGGTGAGCCGCCGAGCACGCTGCAGAGCTTCACCGAGATGGCCAGCCTGCGCGGCCTCCGAGCCACGGCGAAGGTCCTCGATCAGACCGCGCGATCGGCGACCATCGACGAGGCCGATCGCCTCGGCATCCCACCTGGCACGGAGGTGCTGTCGCTCAAGCGCCTCCGTGGCATGAACTCCACACCCATCTGCGTGGACACGAACGTGTTACCGATGACGTGGGGCGCGTCGCTGCTGGCCGAGGACCTGACCGACCGGTCCCTGTACAGCGCGCTCGAGCAGCTGTGCGCGGTGACCGTCTACCGCAGCGCGTACTCCGTACAGGCGGACGTGGCCACCGCAGAGATCGCGGCACTTCTCACCATCTCCGTCGGCAGACCGGTGCTCATCGGCCGGGAAGTCGCCTACGACCGCGCCGGCAGGCCGATACTCCTGGGGCGCAACGTCTATCGAGGCGACGCATACCGCTTCGAGGCCGACCTCTACCGAACCGAGTAGCCCCTTCGCGGTCCGACCGGTCGCCACCGGAAGATCGTCGTGCGCCCGGTCGATCGCGACCGCGATCAGCCCAGCTCTCCGCTGGCGCCGAACGCGTCGACGAGGGGGATGAGGCCGTCGACGCTGTCGAGGATGTGGGTGTGCGGGGCGTGTCGGAGTTGCTCGCGGCGGTGCGCTCCGGTGAGGACTCCGGCGACGATCCCGGCGCCGGCACACGTCCCGGCCAGGAGGTCGTTGCTGGTGTCGCCGACGACGGCGATGTGTGCGGCGCTGTCTGCCCCCTGCACCCACCGCATGGGGCCGGTGTCAACCGACACCAGCCCCATCGCGAGCGGGGTTCACGACCGGTCAGCGACGGGTTCCGAACACCCGGCGGATCTGCTCCAGATGCCCGTACCCGTGGACGGTGTCCGGCTCGAGGTAGGTGCCCTCGGTCCATTCGTTCCACGCGTTGAGGGTCAGCAGCGGAGCCCCGGTCCTCTCGACGAACGCGCGCGCCATCTCCAGCGCCCGTCCGAAGTGCTCCGGAGTGCACTCCGAGAGGACGTTGGTGTGGGGATAGCCGAGGCCGGGGTTGTAGCGGTCGGACTGGACGGTGCGGGGTGAGGGGTCCCAACCCACCGTCACATTGGGGAAGTACGGCTGGTCGAACCTGGCCGCGAGCCTCTCCCACCCCTGCTCGGCCCGCGCCAGGACATCGGCGTACGGGGTGGGGAGCGTGGGCATCGGGTGGTGGTGCGCCCAGACGTAGGAGGTCACACTGTCGAGGCCGAGACGACTCACGACAGTCGCCTCGTTCAGCGCGATTCCGTCCTGGGGAAGTACGGGCTGATCCCGGGAGATGGCGTTCAGGTGGATGCCACGGTACCCAGCCCGGGTGGCGCGCCTGCGAAGGCCGTCCAACGCGGCCTTCGTCCGGTTGATTCCGCCGAGCCCCTCCAGAAGAGTCGGCAGGTCGTAGAGCGAGAGATAAGGCCGGCCATCAAGCCGTAGATACCCCGGATGGCTGAAATACCGTGCCAGCAGGTAGTCTGTCGCGGCCTCGAACTGAGCGGCGTCGACGCTGCCCGACTCCAGAAGCGGAGCCCGTGCCGGGGTCTTCCACGGATGAATGTTGGTCCAGTCATGATTCGCCCACATGACGGCGAACTTCATGTCGTGGGCTGTCGCGTTCGGCATGAATGCCGTCTCGAGCGGGCGCTCCAGGTACGGGCGACCGCTGTACCAGTACCAGTCGAAGATGAACGCGTCGACACCGTGGCCGGTGGCCATGGCCATCTTGCGCTCCATCACGGCCGAATCGGCTTCGTCCTCGTATCCGTGGAGCGGGACACGCGGCTGCCAATGTCCCTCGAACCTGGGCGTGGCGTGTTTCACCAACTCCCACTCGGTCCACCCCTCCCCATGCCATTTCTCGTTTCGCTGGTCGACATGGAAGTTCGGGAAATAGTACGCCGCTATCGTCACCTCACGCTCACTCACGCGCAACACATCCATCGACGCGAACCGGCCCGATAACCATGGGATGAGTGTTGTTTCCTGGTCACGACTGTGACCCTAGCGAAGGGAAACAGGCACACCACCAGCCTCGATTGGGTAAAAGCAGGAGAAAGTTGACCTGCCATCGCGGGGGGCCTGCGGCGAGCGCTCACCGGCTTGTGGCCACCGAATCCCGGAGGCGTGATGATTCACCTCAGGGGGCCGAGTCCCTGATGACCAGCGAGGGTCGGAACAGGGTCGCGGAGTGCTGGTGCGCGGAAGACGGCGACTCCTGGTCCGCTGTTTCTCGGATGAGTGCCTCCACCGCTGTTCGGCCGAGGAGCTCTGTCGGTTGCGCCACGGTTGTCAGCCCGAGGGGCCCCTCCGACGCGAGCGCGAGATCGCCGTAGCCGACCACGGCGACATCGTCGGGGACTCGGACGCCGTTCTCCACCATGCCGCGGATCACGCCGACGGCCAGTTGGTCATTGGCGCAGAACACACCGTCCGTGACGCGGTCCGAGGCGAGTCGGCACCCGATCTCGTGGCCCGCCGCGGTGGTCATCTCGTCGACGGAGAACTCGACCATGGTGTCCGGGGCGATGCCGTGCTGGTCGAGGGCCTCGCGGGCGCCGGCTCGTCGGTTCTCGCACTGCGTGCTCGTGCGAGGGCCGTTGACCAGTACGAGGTGGGGTCCCCGCGATATGAGCAGGTGCCGCACGGCGAGCAGCCCTCCGAGTACGTCGTCGACGGCCACGGAACACCCCTCACGGGCGACGCCGGCCGCGATCGCCGAGTAGAACGGGTTCGTGATGTCCGGCACCACCAGACCCATCATCCGGCTCGTGCCGCGTCGCAGAGCGGCGGCGTTGCTGCTCGGCACGAAGTCGAGTTCGCGGATGGCCGCGAAGACACGCTGACGCGTGGACTCGGCCACGATCTCAGGACGGTTCAGGACGTTCGAGACCGTGGCGGTCGACACCCCGGCCAGATGTGCAACGGCTGACAACCCGCTCGCCTTACTTCGCGCCACGACTCCCTCTCATGCGGGGGCACGCCCAGCTCCCGTGCCGTGCGGGCGAGCCGCACGACAGCCGACGGACCGGCTACACGCCTCGCGGCACCTTGGAGATGGCGTCCAGGCGCAGGGGCTTCCCCGCGCCCCTCATCTCGAAGAGCGTCGGGCAGATCCAGCCGCCCTCGTCGAACTCGTTCCAGGCGTAGACCAGGACGGTGTTGGCCGGCACGCTGGCCGGGTTCGTGCCGCACCACACGACGGCGTCTCGGAGGTGGTCCGCGATCTGCCGCGGCGTCGCCTGTTGAACCCACTCTTCCCTGAAACCCGAGTAGTGCGGGATGGGGTAGTCGAAACGAGGGCGTTTGTCCCAGCCGGTGGAAACCGTCGGTACGACGTAGTCCGCCGCCTGGGCATACTGCGGCCACAGGCCGCTCTCGCTGGTGGCGAGGTCCGCGTAGGGCTGTCCGTTCGTGCCGCCGGTCGCGTAGCGGCTCACCGCGTCCGCGCCCGTCGTGGCCCTCGCTTCCGCGGCGGATTCCGGGGTCCAGGCCATCACCACGATGTACGGGTCCTGCCATCCCGCTTGCGCGGAGGCGGACCGCATGGCGTTGACCATGCTGGCCGGCACGACGTTGAAGAAGTACACGAGCGGGCGGCCACCCAGCACCTTCTGGTAGTTCGGGTCGCCGAAACGGGACACCAGATGCGGAAGGTTCGCGGAGTAGTTTCCGATGAAGTTGCCGTCCAGAATGGCGCACCACTTGACGTCGTTCCGGTGGGTGCTCGCCAGGTAGAGCTCTCTGGCCCGCGCCAGCGGCTGCTGCGGATAGTAGACGAAGGCCCAGTAGTCGATTCCGGCGGCCCTGGCGTACCGGATCTCGCGATCCATTATCTCCTGGGTGGTCGCGTCACAGTTGACGGACTCGGTGATCTTGACGCTGACTCCGTCGACATGGAGGTCCCCGGTGCTGTTCGCGTCGGTGGAGAAGGTCAGCGTGTCGAGCGCCGTCGTGGCAGTACGGAAGGGGACGTGCATCACCTTACGGATGCCGTCGACGAAGATGTCGACCCATGGTGCCTCTCCGGCCGGAGGGGCCGGATCCGCTGTGACCTTGACCGTGTACCACGTGTCGTCGCCGATGGTCTGGATGACGCTCCACGTGCCGTCGGCGGTGCGGTAGACGAGTTGCTTGGTGCCGGACTCGTCCCTGGTCGCGATGTCGACGACCACCGCGGCGCCGTTGCCCAACTTCGCTCCCGACCGCCGGCCGGCCTGGCTCTCCTTCCACTGCCACTCCACGGTGACCGCTCGCTCCTGGGAGGCGAAGGTCCGCGACATCGTGATGGCCGCCGTTCCTGAGGCGTCGTGCAGGAGCACGCTCCTGCCCTCGCGGCCCGGCACCTGCGTGACGGACACCGCGGAACCGGACGGCGCGGAGACGCTCCACCGGGCCGGGCGTGCCCCGATGGCCTCTCTGTCGAAGTCCTGGCTGATCAGCGTGCGCCGGGGGATGGTGATGTCCGCGTAGAACGGCAGGCGGAAATGGTATTCCTCCGGGGAAAGGCTTCGGTTGACATTGCTTCCCACCGTCCAGTCCGGGCCGGTCCACGCGTCCCAGCGAATGGCCCCGACCAGTGTTCTGTCCGCGCGTCTTCCCTGCTGGCCCGCCGCTGCCGCGACGCCGGGCGTACCCCACACGACTCCGCCCGCCACGGCTGACGCGCCTCTGAGGACCGCCCTTCGTCCGATCCCCTCGGCCGCGCCCCCATGTGCTTCCCTTCCCGTCATTGGCTACCTCCTGCGATGTGTATGACGCGCGCATGTATTCGCGAGCCCGTTACGGTGAGCGAACCGAATGAATCGCGGTTTGTTCCAGATCGTCGACGACGATGTGAACCGCAGGTAATTCGGTGTGGGGAACGATAGCGGCGGCGGTCCTCACAGGCCTGGGACGTGATTGCCCGATCGTGGGACGATGTTTTCCAGCGCCAGGGGCGGGATGTGCCAATGATGACGTCCCGATTCCACAGTCCTCGGAGCCTGGCCCGGGAGACACACGGTGGCGGTGACCCCGGTGGGCACGGTCACGGCGAGGGAGAAACCGTCCGCCCCGCGTCGCCAGCTGACCTCGGCCCGCCCGTAGGGCGTTTCCCGCACCCCGGCCGCGTGGGTGAGGCCGCCGCCAGGGCGGGGAGCAGGCTGTCCCAGCGTTCCCAGATCGTCGTCGCACCCTGCGTGACCGGATACAGCCAGGATGGGCAGCTCTGTTTGAGGAGCAGGGCGTACGCGGTGTCGAGATGCCCGGTGTCGGTGAGGGCGTCACAGATGATCGGGGTGCCGACGAATCCGGTGGCGATGTGGAGGTCGGCCTCCCGCACCAGCTCCGCGAGGCGCCGGCCCGCGGTGACGCGCTGTGCGGCAGTGGGAAAGAGATCGAAGCGGAGAGCGAGCGCGTAGGAGGATTGGGCGTCGTTGTCGAGCAGCCCGGAGGGAAGGATCCACCGCCTGGTGAACGCGTCCGCGATGTCACGGGCGAGCCGCTCATAGCGCTGATGGTCTTCGGAACGATCCAGGGTGCGCGCCGTCTCGGCGAGGACCGCGGCGGAACGTGCGTGGTAGGCGGTGGCTATCAGCGCGGGATCGGCCTTGTTGGCGGTCGGGTCGTCCGGCGGGGCTGACGGGTCGAGCCAGTCGCCGAACTGAAACCCCGTATCCCACAGGTGATCGTCACCAGCGTGGGCCGTCACGCAGTCGACCCATGCCTTCGCGCTGGGGTACTGCGCCCGCAGCACCTCCACGTCGCCGTAGTGCTGGTACAACTCCCATGGCGTGAGGGTCGCGACATCCCCCCAGGCAGCCGCCGGCGTGAGCGTCTCTGGTGTGAGAGGGGGTGCGGGGATCGAGGGGACGAAATAGGGAATGTGCCGGTTCGCGGCATGTCCGTTCCAGGAGTTTCCACGACAGGCGCGGACGCGTTTCCCCGATGCCCAGCGGCTCCTGGTGGTGCTCGGCCCTCGGGGTACCTAGGCGAATGAACTCGCTTCCGTGGTCCACGTGGTCTCCTGTCGTTCTTCCCCGTCGCCGACCAGGCCCCGGATCACCCACTCGTGTCCGCCGCGTGTTCCGACTCGTACTCCGCGGCCATCGCGTCGCCGCCGTCGGACTTCCACCTGCTGACGGCCTCGTCCCACGAGTTGACCGGCTGTCGGCCGGTGATGACGCCGACGATCGCGTCGTCCATGGCCTGGCCGAGGGTGGCGCCAGCGGTGCTCAGGGTGTCGGAACGCAGGCCGGTCGCCGGATTGTCGATCAACTCGGGGCACGTCCGGCGCTGCCACTCATAGGCGGTCCTGACACCCTCGGAGGCATTGGGCACGTACAACACCTGCGGGGCGGCGCACAGGTAATAGAACGGCAGGTTGACGACGTTCTCGGTCCTGCCACGCTCGGTTGGTGTCGGGTCCCCGTTCGAGTCGTACGTGAAGTGCGTGCCCTCCACGCCGTACATGAGCAACTCGTACTCCTCGGTGCCGAACGGCGAGGCGAGGAAGTCCAGCACCCTGAGGATCATCCTGATCTTCGACTGCGACAGGTTTCTGTTGACGACGGTGTAACCGGCGTAGCCAGGAGCCGCCCAGGGCGTCGGGGCGACGCCGTCCGGGGCGTAGGAGATCATCGGTGTCGCCTGGAAGTCGTGTACCTGGCTGAGCGTGGTCGGGAGAGCGCCGAAACCGTCGGTGTAGGACTGCACTGTGCCGTTGTAGAACTGAGTCTTCAGGTCGACGGTGGACGTCGCGACGGAGTCCGGGTAGTACTGCTCGCCCCTCCACAGGGTGTTCAGGTAGGCGAGCGTCTCCTTGAAATGAGGGCTCTCGTAGTAACTGGTGAACTCGCCATCCGAGAGCGACCAGGTGTTCGGCACTCCGTGGAATTGGGCGTGCGCACCGAACCAGTTGAGCCCGTTGTCCTTCGACGCGCCCATGCCGTACTTCCTGCCCTGGGTCAGATCCTGAAGGAGGCGGGTGAAGTCGTCACGGCTGTAGCCGCTGTCGTCGGCTCGGAAGCCCTGCTCCTCGAAGGCGGTGCCGTTGATCCACAACACCACGCTCGGCCTGGCGCGATGGATGGGCACGCCGTGGATGCCCCCGTGGAATCGGCCCACCGCCTGCCAGGAGGCGGTGGGGATGTTGGCGAGGTTGGGGTAGTCCCTGATGGCGTCGCCGGACACGAACTCCGAGATGTCGGCCATCATTCTGAGGACGAAGGTCGCCTCATGGGGCAAGTTGGCCCCGGCCCCGAGATTCAGGATGTCGGGCAGGTCGTTGCTGGCCATGAGGGTGGCCATCCTTGCCGGGAAGTCCGAGGCCGGAACCGGGGTGAAGTCGATCTCCACCCCGAGCGCCCTCTCCATGGCCTGCCAGTACTCGTTCTGGCCGCGCGGTGTCGGGGCAGTGCCGTAACTGATGGTCATGACCCTGAGCGTGGAGCCGTCACCCGGGGGCTCGGAGGTGCCCTTGGTGAGCTGGGACGGGTACGTCAGGTAGGCGTCCTGGATTCCCGTGGCGGCATCGCCCTCGAGGTCGGGCGCGACGCCGTCCCTGCGCACATAGGTCGGCCAGGGCGCCAGCTCCGTCCCACTGTTGGCGGCGCTGCGGGACGTGCCGGAACTGCCGCAGGCAGTCAGCAGCGGGGGTGCGGCGATCGCCGCGGACGCGATACCGACGGAGCGCAGCAAGGAGCGCCGGGAAAAGGAGGGCATGGTCGTACATTCCCTTCGGGATGAGGGGTTCGGGGCGTGCGGTCCCAGCGTTCAGCCGTCGCTGATCGGTTTCAGGAGAAAGGTGGGGCGGCCCGGGTTCAGCTCTTGATGGCGCCGGTGAGTACGCCACTGGTGAAGTACTTCTGGAGGAATGGATAAACGAGCAGGATCGGCACGGTGGCCACGACCAGGACGGCCATCTGAATGGTCTGCGGGGCGGCCATCGCCGCGTCACCGGCGCCGTTGGAGTTGGCGATCTGGGCGCCGCTCAGGACGTAGGTGCGGAGCACCTGTTGAAGCGGCCAGTGTTCCGCGTCCAGGTAGATCGAGGCCTGGAACCAGGAGTTCCAGTAGGAGACGGCATAGAAAAGGGAGACGATGGCGAGCGCCGCCTTGGACAGCGGCAGCACCACGGTGACCAGGATCCTGAGATTACCCGCGCCATCCAGTCGTGCCGCCTCGTAGAGTTCCTCCGGGATGGACTGGAAGAACCCGCGCAGGACCACCAGGTTGAAGACGCTGATCAGGACGGGGGCGATCAGTGCGGCGTAGTTGTCCAGGAGCCCGAGGTTCTGGACCATCAGATAGGTCGGGATCATCCCGGGCGGGAAGAGGAAGGTGAAGAGCACGAGCAGGAGTACCGGCTTGCCGCCGAAGACCCTGAGCCGGGCGAGCGCGTAGGCCAGCATGACCGTACACACCATGCTGGCGGCCGTCCCGACCACGGTGACCCCCACGCTCACAGCCAGCGCGTGGGTCACGATGCCGCCGTTGAAGATCTGCCGGTACGCCTCGAGGGACGGGTCCGTGGGCCAGAGGACCCAACCGCCGTTCTGCACAACGGACTCGGTGGACGACAGCGAGGTGGCGACGACCACCAGGAACGGCACCAGGACCAGCACGACGATCACCGCCAGGGCGATTCCCTTCGCGGCGAGCGTGGCCTTGCGTGGCTTCTCCATCCAGACCGGGCGGACGTGTTCGGCCGGCCCGCGGCTCTTCTGACGGGTCTGGCGACTCACTTGTAGACCCCCTGTTCCCCGAGGCGGTGCGCGAGCCTGTTGGCGGCGAAGACGAGAATGACCCCCACCACTCCCTTGAAGAGGCCGGCCGCGACGCCATAGCTGAAGTCGCCGCCGATGATGCCCTTGTAGTACACGAAGGTGTCGATGATCTCGGCGGCCTCGGGGCCCACGGTCGTGCGCTGTAGCAGGATCTGCTCGAAGCCGACGGACAGGATGTCCCCGATCCGCATGATGAGCAGCAGGATGACGATGGGCCGGATGGATGGCAGGGTGACGTGCCAGAACCTCCGCCAGGGGCCGGCCCCGTCGAGGGCCGAGGCCTCGTAGAGCTGGTCGTCGACCTGGGTCAGTGCGGCGAGGAAGATGATCGTTCCCCAGCCGCAGTCCTTCCAGATGACCTGTAGCACCGTCAGCGGCTTGAACAACTCCGGGTTGCCGATGATGTCGACCGTGTGGAGCCCGGCCCCCGAGAGCATGGAATTGAACAAGCCCGTGGCGCCGAGCATCTGCTGGGCCATCGCGACCACGATCACCCAGGACATGAAGTGCGGCAGGTACACCACCGACTGCACGACCCTGCGGAGCGTGTTCGATGTGAGGCTGTGGAGGAGCAGGGCCAGCGCAAGCGGGGCTGGGAAGTAGAAGACCAACTGCAGGACGGCGATTTCGACCGTGTTGAGGGCGGCCTGCCAGAAGCCGGGGTCACCGAACAGATCGCTGAAGTTTTCGACGCCGACCCAGGCGCTGCCCCAGAACCCCTCGAAGGGTATGTAGTCCTTGAAGGCGATGACGTTTCCGAACAGCACTCCGTAATGGAAGACCAGGAAATAGGCGATCCCTGGAAGCATCAGGAGGATGAACAACCGATCACGTCGCAGGCGACTGAGTTTTGTTGGCCGAGGTCGCGTCGGTTGCACGAGGGAACCGCCGTCACGGGCATCTCTTCGAGGCTCACGTTGCGAAGTGTCGCGGTCTGGCGGGCCGTTAACCGCAATCTTGATGTCAGGCCCGCTCATGCCCGCGATCCCGAATGGCGATATTTTTGGGGAATGCCCTCATGGGAGTAACGCTGCTCAGTCACGATCGCGACACTAGTTGTCCGAAGTTGGGAGCCACCATGGCTAGTATTGGGCAACAGTCGGACAAAGTTGCCCCGCCCTGCTGGATGGCAAGGTGGCGCTCAGCGCATTGGCGGCGACTGTCGGGTGAACCTTTGCGAGCCGGCGGTCGCCGCGCACACGGAGCAGGTCAGTCGTCGACGCTGCTCGGCAAGCCGGATTCGGCGGATGCCGGGAGGTGGTCCCGGCCCTGGCCCGTCAGGGCGCGCCTCCGGTAGGCCGAGGGGGTGAGCCCGTAGGCGGCCTTGAATCGGCGTGCGAAGTAGCCGGCGTCCTCCCAGCCGAGTTGCGCGCCGATCCGGGCCACCGGCTGGTCGGTTTGGACGAGAAGCTGGGCCGCGGCCTGTTCTCTGAGTCGATTGAGGTAGGCGATCGGCGGCGCGCCGAGATCGCGTTGGAACAACCGGATGAGGTACGTGCGTTCCGTTGCGGTCAGGGCGCCGAGTTCCGTGAGTGTCCACGCGTACCCGGGGTCGTGCTCCATGGCCTGTACGGCGCGGGACACCGCGGGATGGAGCGTGGCGCGTCGGCGGCGCGGTGCGGAATCGTCGGCGACCCAGAAGTGGTTCAGGATGTCGAGGTATATCAGGAGGTGCGCGATGACCTTGACGTGCGAACGTCGTGCGGAAGTACGGTCGCTGATGCTGCGCAGTTCCTCGGTGACCGAGCCCAGTTCGCCCGAACCGACTTGCACTCGCAGCGGCAGCAGGAGGTTCGAGGAATGCAGTGCCTCCATCAGCGGCAACTCGAAGTCGAGGAAAGTCAACGTGCTGTGGACCAGCTCCGGGGCGACGAAGCAGTCGAAGACCACCAGGTCCTCACACTCCCGGTAGGCGTGCCACTGGTTCGGCGGGATCACGACGGCGCTTCCCGGACGGATGGGATGGTCGCCGTCAGCTGCGATGTGAAGCCCGTTGCCCTGGGTGACGAGTGCGATCTCCAGGTAGTCGTGATCGTGCGCGGCCACGTCGGCCGGGAGCTCGTGGCGATCAGCCCAGACAGGGAGTCCGTCCGGGCAGAACACCGCCGCCCGCTCATATCGGTATCTCGGTTCGCGAGCCAATTTTCTCCCACTCTCCCACAATCCAGCCCAGCATTACGTCCGGGCCACCTTAAATAACATCGCCTCTGTGAGAGAACAACAGCACTCGATCCCGTGCCAGGTTCCGGTTCCTCGTGAGCGGCCCAGAGGCAGTCCGGAGACTCTGCTGGTGATGGGGCGCGACACGTTGCGACTGCAGTTCGGCGAACCCGAGCTGACGCGTCTTCGCGCTGCCGCGTCGGTTGCCGAGCCGCTGGCGGCCGAGGAGTTGAGTTCCCCTGGCGTCCGGACTCGTCTCGCCGAGGTGGAGGTCCTGATCACCTCCTGGGGGTGCCCGCCGCTCGACGAGGACGTGCTGCGGGCCGCGCCGCGTCTGCGCGCCGTCCTCCACGCCGCGGGCAGCGTCCGGGGGCACGTGGGTGATCCGGTGTTCGCACGCGGGATCCTGGTCACCACCGCTGCTGCCGCCAACGCCGAGCCGGTCGCCCGGTACACGGTGGCCGCGGTGCTGTGGGCCCTGAAGAAAGTCCCGTTCCTGGCGCAGGACGCTCGCCGGTACCGCCAGGACTGGACCTACCGTGACCGCCGGGGCAAGCTGAGCGGCTACCACCGCACGGTCGTGATCGTCGGCTTCTCCCGCATCGGACGACGTGCGGTCGCCCTGCTGCGGACGCCGCACGACGGCCCGATTCTCGTCGTGGATCCGTACGCGGACCCCGCTGAGGTGAGTGCGGCGGGTGCCGAACTCGTGGACCTGGCCGATGCGTTGCCGCGCGCGGACGTCCTGTCACTGCACGCACCCGCCCTGCCCGAGACTCGCCACATGATCGGCGAATCCGAACTGGCGAGCCTTCGGTCAGGCGCCACGTTGATCAACACGGCTCGCGGGGCGCTGGTGGACACGCTGGCGCTCGAACGTGCCTGTGCGTCGGGGCGGCTGGACGCCGTCCTCGATGTCACCGATCCCGAGCCGCTGCCCGCGAGCTCCCCGCTCTACGACCTTCCCAACGTCCTGCTGACCCCGCACGTCGCGGGGGCACAGGGGGCAGAGACCCGCCTCATGACCGGCGCGGCACTCACCGAGCTCGAGCGCTATGCCGCCGGCTTGACCCCATTGAGCCCCGTCACCCGACAGAGCTTGGCGGTACAAGCATGACAAGTCCACTCGACTTCATACACTCTCCGTACACCGGACTGACGCGGGACCACTGGGAGGCGTTGGCGGACCACATGCTCGCGGCGGTCGACCCCTACCGCTCGCCGACGGGTGCCAGGATCGACCTTCCGGGTCCGACCAGCGTCGCCGGCGCGGTCTCCGACGGACTCGAGGGGTTCGCTCGCACCTTTCTGATCGCGGGATTCCTCGTGGCCGGCCGTGACGGCGCCGATCCCGGGAACCTCCTCGACAGGTACGCCCGTGGTCTCGCGGCGGGGACGAACCCGTCCTCCCCGGAGGCCTGGCCGCGTCCCGACGACGAGCTGAACCAGGCGAAGGTGGAAGCCGCTTCGATCGCGCTGATCCTTCAGTTGACCCGGCCATGGCTCTGGGACCGGCTGGACGAACGCGTCCGCGAGCGGACCGTCGACTGGCTGTCCGCCGTGATCGGACAGTGGTATCCGCAGAGCAACTGGGTGTGGTTCCGGGTCATCGTGCAGTCGTTCCTCCGCGAGGTCGGGGGCCCCTGGTCGGTCACGGAGATCGAGGAGAGCCTCGCCGTTCACGAGTCGCTGCGGCGGGCCGACGGCTGGCTGGCCGACGGTCACGGCCGCGGCTTCGACCATTACAACGGCTGGGCTCTGCACGTGTACCCGTTGTTGTGGACTCGGCTGTTCGACGTCACCGGATCCCTGTGCCCGTCGGAACTGCGTGCGCAGTGGGCGGCTGATCTGGGCCGCTACACCGACGACGTGCTTCGACTGATCGGCGCGGACGGATCCCCGCTGTTGCAGGGCCGCAGCCTCACCTACCGCTTCGCCGCCGCGGCCCCACTGTGGATGGCGGCACTCACCGATGCGGGGCAGCATCCGCCGGGTTCGCTGCGCCGCGCGGCCAGCGGCATCGTCTCGCACTTCGCAGAGCACGGCGCGTTCAAGCCGGACGGCCTGCTCAGCCTGGGGTGGCACGGCCCCTGGCCGCGGATGCGCCAGTCCTATTCAGGGCCGGGGTCACCCTACTGGGCGGCGAAAGGCATGTTGGGCCTGCTCCTGCCGCAGGACCATCCCGTATGGGCCGACCCGGAACGGCCGCTCCCCGTCGAGACCGGTGACATCGCTCGCGTGATCGAGGCCCCCGGCTGGCTGGTGTCCGCACGGCAGGAGGACGGAATCGTCACCGTACTCAACCACGGCACGGACGCGGCGCGGCCCGGAGCGACCTGCGCCGATTCCCCACTGTATGCCCGACTCGGTTACTCCACCGCGACCGTGCCCGCGATGACGGGGCCATCGGTCGCCGATCCCGTCGACAACGCCGTGGTACTGCTCGACGCGGCCGGCAGGGCCAGCCACCGAAGCGGGTTCCGCACCCTGTTCACCCGGGAACTGGCGGGCGGTGTGCTCGTCGCCGCCTCGCAGGGGCCCGTGCGCTGGATAGACGTGAAGGACGACACCCCTCCCGACTTCCAAGCGGGCCCGACCGGCACCGTGACATCTGGTCCGGTCCTCACCGTCGCTTCCGTGGTCCGCGGCGGCTTCGAGGTGCGCCTGGCGCGGGTGGACGGCGCGACATCGGCCGTGAGGCTACGTGTCGGAGGCTGGCCCGTGGCCTCCTCCGAGCCGCCTCGGGCACACTCGGGCGCGGGCTCCTCGCACCTGTTCGCGGAGGCGGCGAGTGCCGATCTTCGCTCCGTCATTCGCGGCCTTCGCGGACTGGCCGAGGCCGACGTCTCCGTCGAACGCGGAACCAGCCCCCTCGGTGAGTACACCGCCGTGCCGTGGCTCGCCACGCGGGCCGTAGCGGTTGGCGACGTCGTCGCTTCCCTCGTCACCCTGACTCGCCGGCCCACCAACGAGCCGGCCCCGGAGGTCACGGTCGAAAGCGTCGCCGGGAAGGGGCATCGGGTCGTCGTCTCCTGGCATGACGGCGCGCCCTCGGAGTTCCTGTTGCCCACCTGACCAGGCAGCGGGCACGGGGGCCGAGTGGCGCTGCGGGACGGAGAGCATGAACGGGCTGGCCCGGACGGTGGCCGTGGGTGTGGGCAACGAGTCTCCCGCAAGTCCATCCCCGAGGCGTTCCACGTGGCGGCCGCCCTTCCGGACGACCGAGGGTTGGAACCAGTGGGCCGTGTCGCAGTCCCCACGACGCAGGAGGAGTGGCGTCCGAAGACTGGATCAGCGCTGTCGCCTCTCACTCCCGTGACGTCGCCGCCGTCCTTCGGATCGCTCCTGTGGGGTATTTGTGGGACAGCGGGCGCCAAGAGCCGGAAAGCACCTGGTCAGGGGCTCGTAGCGGGGAGACCGTGAATCTGCCGGCGCAACAACGGCCCTGTGACCCGCCGAAACGCCGCTCTTGCGAGCGGGAAATGAAACGCGCTGAGCCAGCCGGCACGGTGGCCGGGGGTGGCGCTGCTATCGGGCCGCCGCGCCGAGGACGCAGCCCTCGTGGGGCCCGAGTACCAGGTCGGTGACCGTGGCCCGCCGGTCACGGGCCGGGGAGGAGGAGAGCAGCACCGAGTACCCGGCGCTGTCCAAGGGGACGGTCGCCGACCGGGGGCCGAGATTGATCAGCACGCGCACCCGCTCGTCCCCGAACTCTCTGGTGAACGCCAGTACCCACTCCTGCGGGGAGCCGTCCGGGACCCAGCGGCCTCGGGAGAGCGCCGCGCTGGCTCGGCGGAGGGCGAGCAGTTCGCGGACGAAGGCCAGCATCGAGGCCGGGTCCGCGTCCTGCCGTTCGACGCTGTACTCCGTGTACCGGTCGCCGAGTGGTAGCCAGGGGCGGGCGCGCGGCGGGCAGAAGCCGCCGTTCGGCTCGGTGGTCCACGGCATCGGGGTGCGTGCGGGATCGCGCCCCTGCCCTGGTTGGACGGCCTCCCACGGGTCCTGAACCCGTTCTGCCGGGACCGGCACGTCCTCCATGCCGAGTTCGTCCCCGTAGTACAGCACCGGCGTGCCGCGCAGGGTGAGGAGGAGCAGCAGGGCCGCTCGGGTCCGCTCGGGGCCGAGCCGGCTGGCGGGTCGGGAGACGTCGTGGCTGCCGAGCACCCAGTTGGGCCAGGCGTGTGCGGGGAGCGTGCCGTCGTAGGCGGTGACGAACCGGCGTAGTTCGTCCGCCTCCCAGGGCAGGAACAGCAGCCAGAAGTTGAAGGGGAGGTGGAGCATGTCGTCGTCGCCGTAGTAGCCGCTGAGCTGTTCGGGACTGAGGCCGTACTCCAGCTCACCGAGCAGCACCCGCCCCGGGTACGCGTCCACGATCTGCCGGAACTCCCGCAACAGGGGCAGGATCTCCGGCTGGTTGAGCTGGTAGCGGGCGGTGGCCGGCCGGTAGCCGCCCTCGGCGTCCGTCGGTTCGTCCCGGAAGTGCCGGTCCTTCACGAGGTAGTCGACCATGTCGACGCGGAAACCGTCGACGCCGCGATCCAGCCAGAACCGCATCACGTCGTGCATCGCCTCGCGTACCCGCGGGTTGCGCCAGTTGAGGTCGGGCTGACAGGGCAGGAAGGAGTGCAGGTAGTACTGGCCGGTGGTCTCCTCCCAGGTCCAGGCCGAACCGCCCGTGACCGCACGCCAGTTGTTGGGCGGACCACCGTCGGGCGCGGGATCGCGCCAGAGGTACCAGTCGCGCGACTCGTCCACGCGTGAGCCCCGCGACCGCCTGAACCAGGAGTGGTCGACGGAGGTGTGGTTGGGCACGAAGTCGAACAGGACGCGCAGCCCGAGGCGGTGCGCCTCGGCGATCAGCGCGTCGGCGTCGGCGAGCGTGCCGAACAGGGGGTCCACGTCGGTGTGGTCGGTGATGTCGTACCCGAAATCCCGCTGCGGCGAGGTGAAGAACGGCGAGAGCCAGACGGCGTCCACGCCGAGCTCGGCCAGGTACGGCAGCCGCGCGATCACCCCTGGGAGGTCGCCGACCCCGTCGCCGTCGCTGTCCTGGAACGACCGCGGATATATGTGGTAGATCACGGCGGACCGCCACCAGTTCGTCATGTCACAGCACCCCGTGCGTGCGGAAGGCATCGCGCATCGAGACGCCGGACAGCACGGCGGCGCGGAACGCCCCCTCGGCCGCCCGCTTGTCGCGAACGGCCGCGGCCACCTCGGGTACCCGCTCCCTGGGCACGATGACGACCCCGTCGACGTCCGCCACCACCAGGTCGCCTGGCCTTACCCGCACGCCGCCGATGTCCACCGGCGTGCCGTGCGCCACGACGTCGAGCCGGCCCTTGCTGTCGTAGGGGACCGTTCCCCGGCTGAAGACCGGGAAGTCCCCCGCCGCCAACTGCCGTGCGTCGCGCACCAGACCATCGGTGAGAGCACCCACGACGCCGCGCGTCCGACAGGCGGCCGTGACCAACTCTCCCCAGACGCCGGCCGCCGTGGAGTTCCCCGTGGCGAAGACGACGACATCGCCGACCTCCGTGGCGTCCACGGCGCGCAGCAAGCCCTCGTACGGCGAGGAGGGTTCGGGGGCGTCGGCCGGGCGGGCCAGCAGTGGGAAGGCCCGGCCGACCAGGGTGTGCCCGGGGTGCAGCGGAGTGATGTCGGGAACGAGGCACTGGTCGCGCAGTCCGAGGAGGTCGAGGGCGTCCGAGACCAGGGCGCTGGAGGGCTCGGTCAGGAGCTCCGGCGGGTGGGCAGGGGGATTCTCATCCGTCATTGCGGCAGTGTCGACCTGCGGTCTCGTCCCGTCAAACATTGCTGTTTCGCCTACCGATACACTGCGGGTCATGTCAGCTTCGCTTGAACGCGCCCTGGACGCCCTGAGGTTGATCGCCGATCGGGGCGAGGAACGACTCGCCGTCATCGCCTCCGAGCTCGGGGTGTCCCGGGCGACCGCGCACCGGCTGCTGGCCACGCTCCAGACGCGCGGCTTCATCGAGCACCTCAGGGACTCCCGGACCTACCGGATCGGCCCGGCGGTCGGCGAGTTGGCCGCGCTCGCGGACAGCACCTCGCTGCTGACCCTTGCCGCGCCCGCCCTGCTCGACCTGCGGACGCGCACCGGCGAGACGGTCAATCTGGCGGCGGTCAGGCGTTCCGTCATCACCTGGGCCGACTACCTCCCGGCCGTGCACGCCATCCGCCTGACCACCGAGATCGGGGACGTGGTGCCGCCGCACGCCACCGCCATCGGCAAGGCGGTGCTCGCCGAACTGCCCGAGGCCGAGTGGCCGGCGCTGCTCGGCGGCGAACCCTACGCACGCCTCACCAGCGAGACCCGACTCACCCTGGAGGCGTTGCGCGCCGATGTCGCGGCGGCGCGCAGGGCCGGATACGCGGTGGACAACGGCGAGTCGGAAGTGGGGGGCGTGTGCCTGGCCGCGGCCATAGTCGACCGCTCGGGAAAGCCGGTTGGCGCCATCTCCGTGTCCGCGGTCGAGGTGCGACTGCCCACGGCGGAGCGGGCGGTCGTCGGCGCGGCGGTGCGCGCCTGGTGTGACCGCGTCTCGGCGCAACTGCGCGCGGACCGCTGAGCCCACTGTCTCATCTGCCGCAACACCCCTGCCTCGCGAGGCGGTTGCCGCTCTTGATCCGGCCCGAGGGCGGTGCTTCCATGATTTGGCCAGCGGGACGCGGTTGTCTCGCTCAGTGAAACGGGAGGATCTCGGGTGGGCATCGGGCGACCACGTGGACGACTGCGGGGCAGGACCGCCGTGATAACCGGCGCGGCGCGCGGCATCGGCCGGGCCGTCGCCCAGCGCTTCGCCGAGGAGGGCGCCGCGGTCTTCTGCGTCGACCGCGACGGCGAGGCCCTGGCCGACACGGTCGCCGGTATCACCGCCACCGGGGCCACTGCCCATGCTCACGCCGCCGACGTCACCGAGGCCCAGGAGATGATCGACGTCGCCCTGGCGTCCCTCGGGCGCGTCGACGTCCTGCACGCCAACGCCGCCGTCCAGGTGATGGGTGGCCTCGAGAGCACCGAGCCGGCGCACTGGGACCAGATGTACGCCGTCAACCAGCGTGCGGTGGCCGAGGCCATCCGAGCCGTCGTACCGGCCATGCGCTCGGCCGGCGGCGGATCCATCATCCTGACCGCCTCGTTGCTCGGCATCACCGGCGACCCGGATCTGCCGATGTACGGCGCGACCAAGGGCGCGCTGCGGGCACTGTGCCGCTCCGTCGCCGCCGCCCACGGCCGGGACAACATCCGCTGCAACACCATCTGCCCGGGCGACGTCGACACCGAGATGGTGCGGGAGTACTTCGCCCATCAGCCCGACCCGGACGCGGCCCGCGCCGACATCGAGGCACGCTACCCGTTGGGCCGTCTCGCCGCGCCCGCGGACATCGCGGGCGCCGCCCTCTTCCTGGCCTCCGACGACGCCGACTACGTCACCGGCACCGATCTGGTGGTCGACGGCGGCCTGCTGGCCCGCATCTACTGACGCGCCAGGCCGTGCACCGAACCATCCCACGACCGACAGGAGCGACGTCACCGTGACACTCGGCGCCCGACGCAGCGACCACTGGTTCGCCGGAGCGGACCTGCCCGGCTTCCTGCACCGCGCCTCCCTCACCGCCGCCGGCATCAGCCGCGCCGCACTCGACGGACGGCCCGTCATCGGAATCTGCAATTCCTGGTCGGAACTGGTCAGCTGCAACCTGCACTTCCGCGGCCTCGCCGACGCTGTCCGGCGCGGCGTCCTCCAGGCCGGCGGCCTGCCCCTGGAATTCCCCACCATGAGCCTGGGCGAGAACCTGCTCAAGCCCACCGCCATGCTCTTCCGCAACCTGATGGCCATGGACGTCGAGGAGAGCATCCGCGGCTACCCCTTCGACGCCGTCGTGCTGCTCGGCGGCTGCGACAAGACCGTCCCGGCCCAGCTGATGGGCGCGGCCAGCGCCGACGTGCCCACGATCTCCGTGACCGGTGGCCCCGCCAACCCCGCCCGGTTCCGGGGCCGGGAGCTCGGCGTGGGCACGGACCTGTGGGCCTACGTGAACGAGCTGCGCGCCGGGCGGATGTCCCGCACCGAGTTCGACGAGCTCGAGGCCGCCGCCATGCCCTCTGCCGGCCACTGCCCCGAACTCGGCACCGCCGCCACCATGGCCGCCGTCACCGAGGCGCTCGGCATGAGCCTGCCAGGCAGCGCGACCATCCCCGCCACCGACGCCCGCCGCCACGCCGCCGCAGAGGCCGCCGGCCGGCGGGCCGTCCAACTCGCCCACGACGACCTGCGCCCCTCCCGCATCCTCACCGCCCAGGCCTTCGACAACGCCATCACCGTGCTGATGGCGTTCGGGGGTTCCACCAACGCCGTCATCCATCTGCTCGCCCTCGCCGGCCGAGCCGGCGTACCGCTCACCCTCCAGCGGTTCGACGAGATCTCCGCCGTCACCCCGCGCATCGCCGACATCAGGCCAAGCGGCACGCGGTTGTTCGCCGACCTCCACGAAGCCGGTGGCGTCCCCGCGCTGCTCGCCGCGCTGGCGCCCCTGCTGCACGTCGACGCGGTCGGGGTCGGGGGAGCCGCGCTCAGGGACACTCTTCCGGAGCGGCGCACGGACACCAGTACGGACACCGGTGAGGTCATCGCCTCCCTCGACGCCCCCTTCGGGCCCACCGGCAGCCTCGCCGTGCTGCGCGGTACCCTCGCGCCCGACGGCGCGATCATCAAGACCTCGGCCGCCGACCCGAGCCTGCTCCGGCACCGCGGCCCGGCCCTGGTCTTCGACAGCGTCGGTGAGCTGTCCCACCGCATCGACGACCCCGCACTCGACGTCACCGAGGACACGGTGCTCGTCCTGCGCAACGTCGGCCCCATCGGTGGCCCCGGCATGCCCGAGTGGGGACAACTGCCGATCCCTGAGAAGCTGTTGCGCCGCGGAGTCCGCGACATGGTGCGTATCAGCGACGCCCGGATGAGCGGCACCGCCTTCGGCACGGTCGTCCTGCACGTCGCCCCCGAGGCCAAGGCCGGCGGCCCGATCGGCCTGCTTCGCACCGGCGACCCCGTCACGCTCGACACCGATGCGCGGCGCCTGGACATCGACATCCCGTCGGCCGAGCTGGCCCGCCGTCAGGCCACCGCCGCTTCGCCAACCGCTCACCACACGGCGCGCGGCTATCAACGGCTGTACGCGGAGCGCGTCACCCAGGCCGACCAGGGCTGCGACTTCGACTTCCTCCGGGGCGACCCCCGCGCCCCGGCGGACACCAACCTGCCGACCGGGCTCCTCAGCGGCTGGCACGGCGGCTGGTGACCCCTGCTCCGGAGTGCGGCCAGACGCGGTCGCTGTGCGCGAGCTCCGGCACGAGCAGGGGCCCTCCCCAGAGGGGCATTCGGAGTTCGTCCCCGTTATGTTTTTCGCGGTCCTGCAAGAGGGCCGCTGGCCTCCGGGCCCGCGCCGGCCGCCCGCGCCGCCAGCTCCCCCGCGTCGAACCGCCGCGACCGCAACCGCCGGGAGAACCCGAACCACAGGACGACGGCACCGACCAACGTCACACCGAGGGGCACGACCTGGACGGCGCCGCTCAACGACGGGCTCAGGCCGCCACCACCGAACAGCGCGCCAAGACCCGCGTCCGCGGACCCCGCATCCCCTGACCCGTCGGAGCCCGCGCGCACCGAGCCGCCCACGGCCATCGCCGTCACCGTCAGCGTCAGCGGCCACAACGATCCGACCGACCCGGCATCCAGCAGAAGCAGCGCCAGGGCGGACACGGCCGCCATGGCGCCCACCGCGCACAGCGCGGCCGCCGCGCCCTCCAGGGCGTTCGGCCACGGGCCGATCGGCCCGAGACGCACGGGCACGCCGGGTCTGTCGTGCCCGGACCGTGGACGGGAACCGGACGTGGCACGGGCACGGGCACGGGACGTGACGGCAGACATGTGGGAGCACTCCGCTTCCTTCGCGGTGAGGCAGCCGGCGCCGTACTCGGGGGCGGTACGACGCCGAGTGCCACCGGCCCGCACAGCCTGGCGGCGCCACGCGCCAGGTTCCGCAGAGGTTCTGGGAGATTCCTGAGAGCCCCGGCACCGCGACGCAGGTCACGAGGCACGCACGACCCGGGCACCGGTCCGTTTCCCAGGAACTTCCCAGAACACGGTCCGAAGTCAGCTGCCCGGACGCGGTTGTGCTCTGGTGGAACCCGGGCGGGCTGCTGCGGAGGGGAGTGGGCGCCAGGTGTCCGTGGCCGTCGCGGCGAGGACGAGTGGGCCGAGGACGACCAGCAGCAGCACGGGCGACATGGTCAGCAGGACCGCCGCGGCGACGGCGGATCCGGCCAGCAGGACCAGGGCGAGCGGCTGGGTGGGCACCGACCTGAACACCTCCGCGAGGACGTCGCGCCAGGGCGCGCCGTCCCGCCAGGCGGCGGCGCACCGCAGGCCCAGGGCCACGAGCGCCGCCGCGGCGAGGGCGAAGGGCAGGTCGCCGCCCGGTCCGTGGGCGTCGAGGACGAGCGCGTCCAACCACAGCAGCGACAGCGCCCCGGTGGGCACCAGCAGGACCGCCGGCCCGGAGCGGAGTACCCGACGGAACGCGGACAGGAAGTGGCGCGCCGTCACCCCCTGTCCCCCGAGGGCGCGCTCGCGCAGGACGGCGCAGCCGGCCACCAGCGCCGGGTAGGCGGTGATGAGGGGGAGTGAGGCGAGCAGCAGGAGGACGCCGAGGAGCAGGGTGTCGGCGAAGTGGGCGAACCAGGGGCGACGCATCCGCCGGCCACCTATCCCTTCAGTCCTGAGGTCTGCGCGCCCTCGACCAGCAGTCGTTGGAAGGCCAGGAAGAACAGCAGCACGGGTACGAGGGTGAGCACGGACATCGCGAACATCGGGCCGAACGCGGAGCTGCCGGACTGGTCGACGAAGAGGCGCAGGCCCAGTTGGAGCGTGAAGGTCTGCGGGTCGGCGAGGTACATCAGCTGGGAGAGGAAGTCGTTCCAGCTCCAGATGAACGAGAAGATCGTCGTGGTCACCAGCGCCGGCTTGAGCAGCGGAAGGATCACGTGCCAGAAGGTGCGGTACGGACCGCAGCCGTCGAGCAGCGCCGCCTCGTCGAGTTCCCTGGGCAGTGAGCGTATGAACTGGACGATCAGGAAGACGAAGAACGCCTCGGTGGCCAGGAACTTCGGCAGGATCAGCGGCAGGTAGGTGCCGACCATGCCGAGCTTCTGGAAGATGATGTACTGCGGGATCAGCAGGACGTGCAGGGGCAGCATCAGCGTGCCGATCATGAACGCGAAGTAGAGCCCGCTGCCACGGAACCTCAGCCGCGCGAAGGCGTAGGCGGCCAGCGAACAGGAGAGTACGTTCCCGACCACCGCGCCGACGGAGACGAGCAGGGAGTTCCCGAACAGCCGCCACAGGGTGACGCCGCTGATCCCGTCGATGGCCTCGGTGTAGTTGCCGGGCGTGAAGACCTCGGGGATCGGACTGAGGTTGGAGATGATCTCGGATCCGGACTTCACCGACGCGGTGACCAGCCAGAGCACCGGATAGAGCAGCACGAGGCCGAGCGCGACGCAGACGACGTGCCAGAGCGCGGCACGCAGCGGCGGTGCGGTGGACGCCCGGCGGGCGGCGGGTGGGGCGGAGGTCGTCACGACGCTCCCTCCTGCGCGTAGAAGACCCATCGGCGGGAGCTGCGGAAGACGAGGAACGTGACCAGCGCGATGGCGGCGAGCAGCACCCATGCCATGGCGGAGGCGTATCCCATGTGGAAGTTGGTGAACGCCTGTTGGTACAGGTACAGCGAGTACAACAGCGTCGAGTCCGACGGGCCTCCGGAGCCTCCGCTGACCACGAACGCCGAGGTGAAGGACTGGAAGGAGTGGATGATCTCCAGGACCAGGTTGAAGAAGAGCACCGGGGTCAGCATCGGCAGCGTGATGGAGAAGAAGGTGCGCAGCCGGCTCGCGCCGTCGAGGGAGGCGGCCTCGTACAGCTCCCCGGGGATCTGCTTCAGCCCGGCGAGGAAGATCACCATGGGCGCGCCGAACTGCCAGACCGTCAGCGTGATCAGCGGGTAGAGGGCGTAGTCCGGGTTGTCGGTGAACCCGCCGACCTCGAGCCCGAAGAAGGACAGCGACCGGTCGGTGAACCCGCCGGTGGCGAAGAGCGACCGCCACACGAGGGCGACGCTGACGCTGGCCCCGAGCAGTGACGGGGCGTAGAAGGCGGCCCGGTAGAGGCCGACGCCACGTCGTTCCCGGTTCAGCAGCAGGGCCACGGCGAGTGCCGCGGCCAGCTTGAGCGGCGCGGCGATCAGCACGTACTGGAGGGTGACAAGCGCCGAGTTGAGGAACCGGTCGTCCTCCAGCATGTAGCGGTAGTTGGCCAGGCCCACCCAGTTCGGGGTGGAGAACAGGTCGTAGTCGGTGAACGACAGGTAGAGCGACGCGAGCATCGGGCCGAGGGTCAGCACGACGGCGCCGATCAGCCAGGGTGCGAGGAAGACGTGCGCCGAGAGGGCCTGCGAGCGGCGGCGTCGAGCCGGGCGTGGCGGGTCTGTGGTGTCGCCGCGCGGGGGTGGCAAGCGGCGGAGCGGTGCGGTCGCCTGGGCCATCGTGGTGCTTCCCTCCACGGTGAGGATGACGGGCTGGCATGAAATGCGGTGGCAACGGTTGCATGCGCTCTCGCCGCTGACAAGAGGCATGCTCCACCGAAGTTTCTCCTGATAGTTCGGAATTCGGCATTGACTGTAGGCGGTTGCAGAGCATAGCTTCCGGGCCGTGTGAAACAGAGTGGTAGCGTTTGCATCGCCTTTCGCCGCCCTCCCGAGCCGCCTAGTGAAGGGCCGCGATGTCCGTGACACGCCGTACCCCAGCCTCGCCCTCGCCCTCGCCCTCGCGACGCCAACTGCTCACCGCGCTCGGCGCACTCGGTCTGGGTGCGGCCACCGCGGGATGCGGCCGGGCGTCGGCCGACGGCACGGTGACGCTCGACTTCCAGTGGTGGGGGTCCGACACCCGCAACCTGGCCACCGACGAGGCCGTGCGCCTCTTCGAGCGGCGGTACCCCACGATCCGGGTGGACACCTCGTTCACGTCCTACGACGCCTACTTCCAACGGTTGGCGACCCAGGTGGCGGCCGGCTCGGGCCCCGACGTGCTGCAGATGGACTACTACCAGCTCCGGTCGTACGCGGACCGAGGGCTGCTCGCGGACCTGGAGTCCCCCGAGTTCACCGACCTCTCCCTCGACGGGGTGGCCGACACGTACGTCGCGAGCAACCGGGTCGACGGCACGCTCTACGCGGTGCCGACGGGCCTCGCCACCCAGGCGATCTTCGCCGACCCCGCCGTCTGGCAGGCGGCCGGCGTGGAACTGCCGAGGCGCGGCTGGACCTGGGACGACCTCCTCGACGACGTGGGGCCGGCCCTACGCCGGGCGTTGCCCGACCGCTACCCGCTGACCGACTTCGGCGGCTACACCGAGACCTTCAACATCTGGCTGGTACAGCGCGGCAAGTCCATCTACGACGCCGACGGAGAGCCCGGCTTCACCACGGCCGACCTCACCGAGTTCTGGGAACTCACCGCACGGCTGCGGGACGCGTCCGTCCTCACCGCGCCGCACATCACCACCTCCTACGACGGCTCCACGGAGAGCTCCCCGCTGCTGCGCGAACTGTCGACGGCCGAGTGGAACATCACCTCCGGCGCCACCCACTACGCCGCGGCGCTCGGCGACGTCGCCCTGCTGCCCTTCCCCACCATGTCCTCCGGGGCGCCCCTCGGGCTGACGGCGCTCCCCGGCGCGATGTGCGTCCAGCAGCGCAGCGCCCACAAACGGGAGGTCGCCCTCCTGCTCGACTTCCTGCTCAACGACCCGGAGGCGGCGGACGCCCTCGGCGTCGTCCGCGGCCTCCCGGCGGGCCGGGCGAACCTCGACCGGCTCGCGCCCGAACTCAGCGGCGGCGACCGCAGCGTCTACGAGTACGTCCTCGCCTTCCAGCAGGACTTCGGGACCCCCTACCTGCCGCCGCCCGGTTCCGACGAGGACAAGCTGGAGTTCGAGCGGGTCTACCAGGGGCTGATCTTCGGCGAGCAGACCGTGCGGGAGGCCGCGACCGAGATGGTCGACAAGTTCCACTCCACCGTCCCCCAGGGCTGACACCCACCCGAGAGGCCACCACACATGATCATCCGGGAACTGCGGGTCACCCCCATCGCCATCCCCGATCCCCCGCTGCTCAACGCCGACGGCGTCCACGAGCCACACGTCCTGCGGGCGGTCGTCGAACTCGTCGTGGACGACGGGCGCGGCGGCGAGGTCACCGGCCTCGGCGAGTGCGCCGGACACGCCTGGCAGTTGGACTGGCTCCGGCTCGTCGGTGACCACCTGGCCGGGATCGACGTCTTCCAGACGCGTGCCGTGGAGCGCCTCGCCGGTGACCTGCTCGCCGGCCGTGTCACCGACGTCGACTACGGCCCGGACGCGTTGTGGCGACGTTGGTCGGATCGCACCGCCCCACCCGAGTCACGCGGCCCGGCGCCCGTCCCCGCACCGGCCTTCGACGTGCGGCGCGTCCAGGCCGCGCTCGAGGTGGCCTGCCTGGACGCCCAGGGACGGCTCACCGGCCGGCCCGTCGTCGACCTCCTGGGAGGCAGGGTCCGCGACGCCGTGCCGTACAGCGGCTACCTCTTCTACAAGTGGGCCGAACACCCGGCCAGGAACGGCGCCCCCGCCGTCGCGGACGAGTGGGGCGAAGCGCTGGACCCGGCCGGCATCGTCCTCCAGGCCCGACGCATGGTCGACCACTACGGCTTCCGCTCACTGAAACTCAAGGGCGGGGTCATGCCCCCGGACGAGGAGATCGCGGCCCTGCGCGCCCTGCGGGCCGCCTTCCCCGACCACCCGCTCCGCATCGATCCGAACGCCGCCTGGACCCGGCGCACGGCACTCGCGGTGGTCGGTGAACTCGAGGGCGTCCTCGAGTACCTGGAGGACCCGGTGGCCGGCGTCACGGACATGGCCGCCGTCTCCGCCGGCACGACGATCCCGCTCGCCACCAACATGTGCGTGGACTCCCTGGACACCGTGGGGCCCGCCCTCCGGCACGGCGCCGTGCGCATCGTGCTGGCCGACCACCACATCTGGGGCGGCCTGCGGCGCACCGTCGCGCTCGGGGACGTGTGCGGGGCCATCGGCTGGGGCCTGTCCATGCACTCCAACTCGCACCTGGGCATCAGCCTCGCCGCGATGACCCATGCCGCCGCCGCCACAAAGGGCCTCGGTCACGCCAGCGACACCCACTACCCGTGGAACGCCGCGCACGACGTGGTACGCCCCGGTGCCCTGTCCTTCGTCGACGGGGCCGTGCCGGTCCCCAGCGGCCCGGGGCTCGGCGTGGAACTCGACGGCTCCGCGCTGGAGCGCCTGCACGCCGTCTACCTGGAACTGGGACGCGAACATCGCGATGACAAGAGATACCGGAAGAGCGTCGAACCGGACTTCGACCCGACACTCCCTCGCTGGTGACGAACCGAGCGCGGCCTTCGCCACCCGGCGCGTTCACCGGCTCACGATCTTGATTGACGACCGTGAGCAAGGGTGCCAACCTTCGGACTGTGCAGGCGACGATTCGAGACGTGGCGAAGGCATCGGGGGTCTCCCCATCCACGGTGTCACGAGCACTGGCACACGGCGAGAAGGTCAGTCCGGCCACCCTGGAACGGGTGCGGGCCGCCGCCGACCGGCTCGGCTACCAACCCAACCGTGCCGCACGCGGCCTGATCACCGGACGCACGGGCTACCTGGGCCTGATCGTGCCCGACCTGCTCAACCCGTTCTTCGCCGAGCTCTGCAAAGGCGTGCAGGCACGCGCCCGCGGGCTCGGCCGCGCGGTGTTCGTCTACGACGCCGAGCGCGACGAGGGCCTCGAACTGGACGCGATCCGCACCCTGGCCCCGCAGGTCGACGGCATCGTGCTGTGCGCCCCGCACCTGACCAGCGAGGAGCTGCGGTCCCTGGGCGAACTCACTGACAAGCTGATCGTCCTGCTGCACCGCAGGGAACCGGGCTTCGCCAGCGTCACGGCCGACGTGGCCGAGGGCATGACCGACGCGCTCAGGCACCTGCACGCGCTGGGGCACCGGAAGATCGCCTATGTCGGCGGCCCGCGCAGCTCCTGGGCGGCCCAGGAACGGGCCGCGGGCATTGAGGCGATGGCCGAGTCCGGCGAGATCGAGATCGTCAGGGTGGGCAGCGTGGCCCCGCACTTCGACGGCGGGATGGCCGGCGCCGCGGACGTCGTGCTGGCCAGCGGAGCCACCGCGGTCGTGGCCTTCGACGACATCGTCGCGTTCGGACTGATCAGCCGGTTCACCGTTCGCGGCGTGCGAGTGCCGGACGAGATGAGCGTGGTGGGCTGCGACGACATCGCCATGGCCGGGATGGCCGCACCTCCCCTCACCACCGTCTCCGTGCCCAAGGCACACGCGGCACGCGCGGCTGTCGACCTGCTGGTCCGTATCCTCGACACACCCGCCGCCGAAGGCACGAAAGCCATGGAACGGGTGCTCCCGACCCATCTGGTGGTACGCGACTCAACAGCCACGATCAGCGCCGAGCCCCGCTGACCCGGGACGAGATTCCTCGAAGGCGAGATGAGGACGGGGAGGTCCGTCGCGTACATCGCCGACCGCCCGGCGCGCCGTCGCCGCCCGGACAGGTCCGCACGGTGTGACCGAGGCACTGGTCGTCGATCCCGCCCTGGCCCCGGAGGCGGAGGCGGGCATCGACCAGGCCGTCCTCCGGGCGGCGGGGGAGAGCAGGACCCGCCTCGGTCCGCGACGTACGGGCGGGCGGCCCGGCGGGTGGCGGTCAGCCCCGGGTGTCGGGTTCGATGGCGCGCAGGGTCAGCGCGAACCGGAACGCGCGAGCGTGGAGTCGGTGGACCGGGAGTACGCCGGGTCCGCAGGACTGGCTGCCGATGCCGTGGTGGGCGGCGTCCAGGTTGACCCAGACGTGCCGGTCAGGAGTGAGGTCCGTGGGGTGGCGCGCGGCGTCCAGGCTCTCGCTGGTCCAGGGGCGCGCCGTGAGGTGGAAGGTGGGCAGGCCGGTGACCTCGAGACCGGCACCCCGGGCGTCGGTGAGCCGGGCGTACCGCACGTCGCGGCGGGCGCCGTTCTCCTGCGGCATCACGTACGGCGTCTGGAGGGCCGGCACGGTCGTGGAGAACTCGCCCACCCGGGCGGCCTGCCGGGTGTCCGGGTAGGACTCGCCGGGGCCGAGACCGAACCACGTGACCTCGGCGATCTCCGCCGGCAGCCCAAGACGCAGCCCGACCCTGGGGAGTGGCACGGCGGTGCCGGACAACGCCGGGGCGCCGTGGCGGACGAACCACCCCTCCGGGGCGACCTGGACGTCGAGCCGCAGCCTCGCGGGATCGAGCGCGGTCCAGGTGAACGTGGTGAGCAGGCCGGCGTCGGTGGCCGCGGCGCCGGTGCGGACGGTCACCACCAGCGCGTCGTCGCGTGTCGTCGCCTCGACCAGGCGGTCGTGCGCGCGGTCCAGGCCGAGCGCCCGCCAGGCGCGGCTCGCGTCGTCGCCGTGCGCGGCTCTGTCGTTGTCGGTCGGGGCCCGCCAGACGTCGAGGCGGGGGCCGACGACCGGCAGTGGGCCCAGGGAGCGGAGGGTGCCGTTCCGGTCGAAGCGCGCCGTGCCGAGCGAGAAGCCGGTGGGCGTCGCGTCGACGGCCGGGGACGCGTCGGGCACCAGCGTCGGCGGTGCCGGCCGCTCCAGGGCGGCCAGTCGGTGCTGTGCCCAGGCCACCTCGTGTCCGGCCGGGGCCCACGACTGGTCCTCCGCCAGCCGGGCGCTGACGGTGAGCCAGACCTCGGCCCCCCGGGGTGCCTCCCGGCGGACGTGGGCCAGGAGCGGCAGCAGGTCGGCGGTCGCCGTCTGGCCGGGCGCCAGAGCGGGCAGGTCGAGCGCGCCCGTGGCGAGGCCCCGGCCGTTCGCCGCCAGTTCCCATCGGTAGGCGAGGTGCGTGGTCGTGGCGTGGTCGTAGCGGCTGCGGGCGGCCAGCGACAGCGCGTCCCGTCCCTCGCCGGTGATCCGCAGCCGCAGGGGCTCGATCACCTTCTTGTACTCGACGAGACCGGGCGACGGGGTCCGGTCGGGGAACAGCAGGCCGTCGGCGACGAAGTTGCCGTCGTGGACCTCCTCGTCGAAGTCGCCGCCGTAGGCGAAGTACTCCTCGCCGGGGTTGGGGCCGGCGCCGGCACGGCGCCTGATGCCGTGGTCGATCCACTCCCAGACGAACCCGCCGTGCAGCCGGGGGTGGCGGTCGAAGAGTTCCTCGTACTCGGCGAGCCCGCCGGGACCGTTGCCCATGGCGTGGGCGTACTCGCACAGCAGGTGGGGCAGGGAGCGGCGGTGCGCGTCCAGGGCGGGGTCCCGGGTGCGGTCCTCGGCGTGCCGACCGACGCGGTCCACCGTCTCGGGGTGGGCGTACATCTGGCTGTAGACATCGGCGTGGCCGTGGTCGTAGTCGCCCTCGTAGTGGATGAGCCGTTCCGGGTCGCGCGAGCGCGTCCAGGCGGCCATGGCGCGCAGGTTCCCGCCTTCGCCGCTCTCGTTGCCCAGCGACCAGACGATCACGCTGGGGCGGTTCTTGTCCCGCTCCACGGTCCGGCGCATCCGGTCGAGCAGGGCGTCGGCCCAGCGCGGGTCGTCGCTCGGGTTTCCGCGCCAGTCGGCGAGCAGGAAGCCGTGGGTCTCCAGATCGCACTCGTCGACGACCCACAGGCCGTGTTCGTCGCACAGGTCGAGGAAGCGGGGGTCGGGCGGGTAGTGGCTGGTGCGGACGGCGTTGATGTTGTGCCGCTTCATCAGCAGCACGTCCTCGCGCATGGTCTCCAGGTCGAGGGCGCGGCCGGTGTCCGGGTGCCACTCGTGGCGGTTGACGCCGCGGAAGCGGATGTTCCGCCCGTTGACGAGGATGAGGCCGTCCTCGACGGTGACGGTGCGGAAGCCGATCCGGACCGTCACGCGTTCGGCGTCGGTGGACACCGTGGCCTCGTACAGGCGCGGCTCCTCCGCGCTCCAGGGCTGCACGTCGGGCACGGTCAGCTGTTCGTTGGTGCCGGCCTCGACGCCGAGTTCCGGGATGTGGACGCGGGCCGGGCCCGGGGTGTCGACCCGGAGCGTGCCGTCGCCCGTGACGTGGTCGAAGCCGGCGTGGACGAACAGGTCCTCGACGCCGGACGCGGGACGGGCCAGCAGCCCCACGGAGCGGAAGATCCCCGAGAGCCACCACATGTCCTGGTCCTCCAGGTAGCTGGCGGCCGACCACTGGTGGACCCGCACCGCGATCACGTTGTCCCCCGGCACGAGCGCGTCGGTGACGTCGAACTCGCTCGGCAGCCGGCTGCCGGTGGCGTGGCCGAGCGGAATCCCGTTGCACCACACGGCGAAGGCGGAGTCCACCCCTTCGAAGCGCAGGACCACCCGTCCGGCCACGTCCCGCAGGGCCGACGGCAGTTCGAAGCTCCTGCGGTACTCGCCCGTGGGGTTGTCGTCCGGAACGTACGGCGGGTCGAGCGGGAAGGGGTACTGCTGGTTGGTGTAGGCGGGCAGGCCGAAGCGGGCCTTGCCCGTCTCCAGGAGTTCGCCGTCGGGCGCGCGGAGACCGGCGAGCTGCCAGTGGGAGGGCACGGTAAGACGGTCCCAGGCGGAGTCGTCGAACCGCGGGTCCTGGAAGCCGGCCGTGAGGTCCCGCACCCCGGGCACCAGGCGGAACGCCCATTCGCCCGCCAGGTCCAGGGCCGGCGCGTCGCTCTGGAGCCTGGCCCGCGGGGGCAGCGTGCCGGAGCAGGGGGAGAAGGACGTCACATAGGAGGCCGTGTCCAGATCCGCGGCGGGCCGGAGGGGAACGGCGGGGGTCGTCATCAGGGGGTCTCTCCTGGAGCGGGCGGCATCGTGGCCGCGGTGCGAACGCGAGGGGGCGGGGCCCGCCAGGGGCGCGCGATGGGTTGGGACGCGCCCCCGGCGGGCGAGGTGACGCCGGGTCAGCCCTTGATGGCGCCGGTCAGGACGCCGGAGGTGAAGTACCGCTGGACGAACGGGTACACGATCAGGATGGGCAGCGTGGCCGCGACGATGATCGCCATCTGCAGGGTGATCGCCGGCGGTGGCGGCACGTCCGGGTTCGGCGTCATCCCGGGGATCGGGGAGGCGGCGATGACGTACTGCTGGAGCACGACCTGGATGGGCCACTTGTCGGGGTCGTTGAGGTAGATGAGGGCGTTGAAGTACGAGTTCCAGAAGCCGACGGCGTAGAACAGGCCCATCACCGCGAGGATGGGACGGGACAGGGGCAGCACGATCCGCAGGAAGATGCGCCACTCGCCCGCGCCGTCGATGCGCGCGGACTCCATCAGCTCCCTGGGCAACTCCATGAAGAAGTTGCGCATCACCACCAGGTTGAAGGCGGTGATCAACCCCGGCAGGACCAGTGCCCACAGCGAGTTCAGCAGCCCCAGCTGCTTGATGAGCAGGTAGTTGGGGATGATGCCGGCCCCGAAGAACATGCTGGCGAGCACCAGCACGAGAACGGCGCGCGCGCCGGGCACGTCCCTGGTCCTGGTGAGCCCCCAGGCCAGGGTCGAGGTCATCGTCAGCGCCAGTACCGTCCCGGTGGCGGTGACCACGAACGACACCCACAGGCCCTGGGTGACCACGCCGCCGGAGAAGATCGCCCGGTAGGCGTCGAGGGAGAACTCGGTGGGGAACAGCACCCCCTGGCGTGCCTGCCGGGGCGAGGCCAGGCTCATGACGATGACGTAGACGATGGGGTACAGCATCACCAGGCAGATGCCGGTGATGACCACGCCCTTGAGCGCGGAGACGGGTTTCGAGGTCTTGCGCATCCAGGGCGGGAGGTCGTCCCCGTCCGCGGCGCGTCGCCGCCTGCGGTCCATCACGGACGGTGCGGTGGTGCCGGCCATCAGAAGATGCCACTCCCTCCGAGGCGCTTGGCCACACGGTTGGCCGAGATGATCAGGATCGTGGCGATGACGCCTTTGAGGAGGCCGGCCGCCGCCGAGACGCCCCACTGGCCGCCGGCCACGCCGCGGTAGTAGACGAAGGTGTCCAGGACCTGCGCCGCGTCCGCGCCGACGGCGGGCTGCTGGAGCAACAACTGCTCGAAGCCCACGGTCAGCACGTTGCCGATCTGGAGGATCAGCAGCAGGGTGGTGACGGGCAGCAGCGCCGGCAACGTGATGTGCCAGGTGCGCCGCCAGGAACTCGCGCCGTCCACCGCCGCGGCCTCGTACCGGTCACGGGGCACGGCGGCGATCGCCGCGAAGAAGATGATCGTGCCCCATCCGACGTCCTTCCAGATCGACTGGGACACCACCAGCGCGTAGAAGGTGTCCGGATCGGTCATGGCGTTGAACGGCTCGCCGCCGAGGTCCTGCACGAGGGACGAGACGAAGCCGTTGCCCCCCAGCAGTTGCTGGCACAACGAGATGACGATCACCCAGGACAGGAAGTGCGGCAGGTAGACGACCGTCTGCACGATCCGCTTGACCCGGCTGGACAGCAGGCTGTTCAGCAGGAGCGCCAGGGCGAGCGGGGCCGGGAAGGCGAAGACGATGAGCAGCAGCGAGATCGTCAGCGTGTTGACGAGCGCGTCCCGCAGCTCGGGATCGTCCAGCAGGGCACGGAAGTTGTCGAACCCCACCCATGGGGAGTCCTCCAGGCCGAGGAAGGGCGAGAAGTCCATGAACGCCACGACGTTGCCCAGCAGGGGCACGTAGACGAACAGGACGAAGAACGCCAGGCCGGGAAGGATGAACGTGTAGGTGACGCGTTCCCGCTTGATCCGGGTCCACAGGGAGATCCCGCGGATCTCGACGGGGGGCGGTGTCGGCTCCTCGCGCTCCTCGTGGTCCTCGTGGCCGTCGGCCTTCGGGGTCCGGCGCGGCGCGGGGACGGTTGACCGTCGGGTCGTCATCTCAGCCCCGCGCTTCCCTGGCCTCGTCGTACTCGCGGCGGATCTGCTCGCCCCCCTGGTCGAGCCAGGTGCGGACGAAGCCGTCGAAGTCCGACAGCGAGGCGCGTCCGGAGACGACGGCGTTCTGCTGGTCGAGCAGGGACGCGTTCAGCTGGACGCCTCTGCTGGCCAGGGTCCCCGAGGTCAGGCCCAGCGTGTCCTTCGGTACGGACTGCTCGGCCTGGCGGGAGGCGACCGCGTGGAAGCCCTCGGCCCACGGCTCGGAGAGCGCGGCGAGGTTGTAGACGGCGTCGCCCGAGGCGACCCAGGTGTACTGCGTGCTGGGCGGGTTGGTCGGGGTGACCACCCCGTCCCGCATCTCCCAGTGCTCGCCCTCGATGCCGGAGTCGATGAACAGCCGCTCCTCGCTGCCCCAGGGAGCGCTGAGGTAGTCGAGGACGTTGAGGATCTCCCGCAGCCGGTCGGTGTCCTCCGCCGCCCGGGAGGAGACGGCGATGGAGCGGCCGTGCGGCAGGTTCCGCTCCCACACGCAGTCCCCGCCGTCGAAGCCCCTCAGCTCCAGGAAGCCGAGCCGGATCCCCTCCGTGTCGCGCTCGGCCGTGTGGATGCCAGGGCCGCCGACCGAGTTGGACCAGGCCGACGGCGCGAACACCGCGTTGCTGAACGGCCCCTCCGGCACGGTGCCGCTCAGCGCGTCGGGATTGAAGACGCCGGCCTCCCAGCACCGCGCGAGGAACGCCAGCGATTCGCGGTACGCCTCGGTCTCGATCTTGTGGACGAAGGCTCCCGAGTCGTCCAGCTGCCAGTCGCAGCCGACGCGGTACATCGCCTCGACGACGGTCTGGAGCGGGTCGTCGTAGAGGGCGATGCCGTGCACCGGGAGCCCGTGCGCGTCGCGCACCGTGGCCACCTGGGCCAGCAGCTCGAACAGCTCGTCGGCGTTGGCGGGTTCCGCGTTGCCGCCCACCTGCTCGACGATGTCCAGCCGCAGGAGCGGGAAGAACGACAGGGGATGCACCGGGCTGGGGATCGTCACGATCCGGCCGTCGCGCAGCGACGAGCGCCACACATCCTCGCGCCTGGCCGCGAGGTTGGGCCACTCCAGCACGTTGTCGCCCGACAGGGTCTCGCTCAGGTCGGCGAACGCCCCGTCACGGATGCCCTGGAGGGCCACCGGGCTGTTGTCGTCGACGAACACCAGGTCGGGAACGCTGCCCGAGGCCAGGGTGGTGGCAAGCTTGTCCCCGTACTGGGCGGCGGGCACGAACGTGGTCTCGATGGTTCCGCCCAGCCGGCGGTTGAGCTCCTGCCAGTAGGGGTCGCCGGAGACGTCGCTCGGTGGATTCCCCCAGGTGAGCTGGAACGTGGAGATCTCGCCGCCCGACAGGGGCGTCCCGTCGTAGCCGCGGAAGTACTCGGCCGGCTGGCCGACGTAGACGTCGCGCATCGCCTCGTGGGAGGCGGTGAACGCCGGGTCGAGAGCCGGCGGGCGCGGTTCTCCGAACGTGGGGATGTCGAACGCTGCGGTGCCGCGCGAGGCGCCTCCGCCACCGCCGCACGCGGTGAGCGGGCCGGCGAGCGCGACCGCGCCGAGGGTCATGCCGAGTCCACCGAGGAAGTTGCGGCGCGAGAGCTGGGTCATGGCGTGGGATCTCCGATCATCCTCGATCAGTCGCGGACCGCCGCGTGCCGGCGTGCGTGAACGTGCACGACGCCGCGTACGGAAGCCGTCAGCCCGTCGAGAGGTGCCGTGAATGCCGAGGAATGGCAAGGGAATACGGCTCGATGCCAGCCGCAGACTAGGGAGGGAACGAGAGGCGGGTCAAGAGGTGTGCGTGAGCGTTCACGGCGATCTGTTCAGCGGAGCCGGTGCATGTTCGTGAACGATCACGGTTCTGCCCGGAGGGCGACGGACGGCGCCGTGGGCGGGAGCGGTCGGTGCGTGACGACGCGCCGTCCGGCGGCACGACGACGGGACCGTCCAGGGAGAACGGTTCTCTCGTCAGCGGGGCGGGACCCGGCCCGTCAGGGCGTCAGCCGGACTGGCGCAGCAGCAGTTCGTGGCGCCGCTGCCACTGCGCGCCCCGGCCCCTCCGGGGCGCGTCGCCGGCCAGCACGTCCCCGACCGCCGCGACGGCCGCGTGGCCCAGGCCCCGCGGGTCCAGGTCGACGGTGGTCAACGGCGGAGAGCTGTAGGCGCCCAGCCGGATGCCGTCCATCGCGATCACGGCGATGTCGTCGGGGATCGTCAGGCCGTGACGCGTGAGTTCGTGCATCACGCCCAGGGCCATGACGTCGTTGAAGACGAACAGGCCGTCCACGTCGGGCGAACGGTCGAGCATCTCGCGCACCGCCGCGCTGGCGCCCTCGGGGGACTCGTCGGTCAGCGTGACGCCCACCCGGGCGTCCAGCACGCCGGCCTCGCGGGCGAGTTCGGTGAAGATCGGCGCGCGGACGCTGGGTCCGCCGTGCACGCTGCCGTCGATCATCGCGACCCTGCGCCGTCCACTGTCGACGAAGCGTTGGACGACGAGCCCCAGGTCGTGGGTCAGGTCGAAGCGGAACCCGGCGTCCTGGCCGGTGGACTCGGAGGCGTCGAGCTGGATGAGCGGGCCCGTGAAGGAGGGCAACTCGCGAGAGATGTCGGGCGGAAGATAGCCGACGATCGCGTCCACCTCGGGAGCCATGTCCCGCACCACCGACAGCGCGTCGCGGCCGTTCGACCCGACATAGCTGAGGTGGAGGTTCCACTGGCGTGCGTGGACCGCGTCGATCACGCTCTCCGCGATCTCCGCGAAGAACGGGTTCCACAGCGAGCGGATCACCAGGCCGAGCGTGGTGCCGGGACCGCGGACCATGGCCCGGGCCGCCCGGTTGGGCCGGTACTCCAGGCGGGCCGCGGCGCGCAGGACCCGGGCCTTCGTCTCGGCGCTGATCCCGGACATGTCGTTCATGGCGCGCGTCACGGTCTGCCGCGAGACGCCGGCGAGCCGTGCCACGTCGTTGATCGTGACCCGATCCTCCGGAACCGCCGGCTGCGTCTCACCTGTGGGCACGGCGCTCATGCTAACGGCCTCCGGCGTGGGCGCGGCCGGCGTCCTCCGGCGCTCGCCTCGAGACGCCGGGGTGTTGACCGTCCTGCCCTCTGACCGTAGCGTAGAGAACGATTTCTATCGTATCTGGAGGGACTTCTCCCATGTCAGAGCGTCCCTCGGTGCTGTTCGCCCTGAATCCGCACCACCTGCCGCTCCTCTTCCCGCAGGACCTGATGCGCCGCCTCACCGCGGTCGCCGACATCGATCCGGTCGTCCTGGCCGACCCACGATCCCCGGACGCCCGCTCCCGGCTCGCGACCGCGGACGTGCTCATCAGCGGTTGGGGCTGCCCCCCGCTCACCCCCGAACTGCTGGAGGCGGCCCCGCGGCTCCGCACCGTCCTGCACACCGGCGGGTCCGTCAAGTACCTGATCCCGGGCCTGGGATGGGACCGCGGCCTGGTCGTCTCCTCGGCGGCCGACGCCAACGCCCTGCCCGTCGCCGAGTACGCCCTTGGCATGATCCTGCTGGCCGGCAAGGGAGTCTTCGACCTGCGGGAGCGGTACCGCGCGACCCGCGGCTTCGTCCTCGGGGAGGTCCATCCGCACGTCGGCAACGTCGGGCGCCGGGTGGGGCTGATCGGCGCCTCCCGCGTGGGTCGGCGGCTGATCGAGCTGCTGCGCCCGTTCGACTTCGACACCGTGCTCTACGACCCGTACGTCGACGAGGCCGAGGCCGCGCGACTCGGGGTGCGCACGGCCCGCCTGGCCGAGCTGTTCCGGAACAGCGACATCGTCAGCGTGCACGCCCCCGCGGTGCCCGGGACGCACCACATGGTCGACCGCGCCGCGCTGGCGTCCATGAGGGACGGGGCGGTGCTGCTCAACACCTCGCGGGGCAGCCTGGTCGACCACGACGCGCTCACCGAGGAACTGGTCAGCGGCAGGCTGCGCGCGATCCTCGACGTCACCGAGCCCGAACCGCTGCCACCGTCGTCGCCGCTCTACGACCTGCCCAACGTCCTGCTGACGCCGCACATCGCCGGTTCGCAGGGCAACGAGCTGCGCCGGCTCGGCCGCACGGCCGTCGAGGAACTGGAGCTGCTGGTCGCGGGGCGCCCCCTCCGGTACCGCGTCCAGCAGGCCGAACTCGACCGCGCCGCGTAGCCCTGCGGGCCCTGTCCGCGGCGCCCGGCCGCCCCCGGGGTGGAGCCCGCCCCGCGGGCGACCCGGGGGCGCGGGCGGAAAACTAGACTGGGCACGTGACGACAGACACCGGCCGAGGGCGGCAGGCGGGCAACGGGCGTGCCACGCTCAAGGACGTCGCCGAGCGGGCGGGCGTCTCGGTACCCACCGTCTCGCGGGTCATCGCCGGGAACTACCCGGTGGCGGCCAGCACCAGGCGCCGGGTCGAAAGGGCCCTGCGCGAGCTCGACTACGTCGCCAACACGCACGCCCGGGCGCTGCGCGGGCACGCGATCAACGCGGTCGCCTTCATCCTCAACGACGTCCGTGGCCCCTCGTTCGCCGAGGTCGCCCACGGGATCGAACAGGAGGCGGCGCGGCAGGGCCGCCTGTCCCTGATCTGTACCACGGGCGGTCACCCGGATCGCGAACTCGAGGCCGTGCGGCTGATGCGGGAGCAGGGCGCCGAAGCCATCATCCTGATCGGTGGTGTTCGCGACGACGAGGGGTACCGAGTGCGGATGCGCGCCCTCGCCGAGTCCCTGGACCAGGCCGGGTCCCGGCTCGTGCTGTGTGGCCGCCCGTCCCTGGGGGAGGACATGCCGGCCACCGTGGTGGAGTACGAGAACGAGGCCGGCGCGTACGCCATGACCAGCCGCCTCCTCGGCTTCGGGCACCGGCGCGTCCTCTTCTTCGGCGGCGACGCCGAGACCACCACCGCCGCGGGGCGGCTGGCGGGCTACCGCAGAGCACTAGCGGACTTCGCCGTCGAAGCCGCACCCGAGCTGGTGACGCCCGCGCCGTTCGACCGCGCGGCGGCACGTGCCGTGATGCGCGAGCGCCTCGCCGCCGGGCTCGACTTCACCGCCGTGTTCGCCGTCACCGACGCGGTCGCCGCCGGTGCGCTACAGGCGCTCACCGAGCACGGCCTCGCCGTTCCCGAGGACGTCTCCCTGGCCGGGTACGACGACGTGTCTCCCGCCGCGGACCTGCGGCCGCAGCTGACCACGGTGCACGTCCCCTACGAGGAGTTGGGCCGGGTGGCGGTCCGGCTCGCCCTCGCCCGTCGCGACCGCCCGGACCGGGGCCAGCAGCACGCCCTGCTCGGCACGCATGTCGTGGTCAGGGAGTCCGTCGGACCGCGATGATCTCGTGGTGGTGGGAAGCGGTCGCTCAACTCGCCGTCGGGCGGCGGGCGGCCGCCGTGGCGTCGCGGACGTCGGCGAGCGGCCGCAGCCGGTAGGTGTAGGCGTACTCCCGGTCGGCGAACAGCTTGAACTCGTCGTGCGTGTGGGTGGACCAGCTGTCGTCGCCGCCGACGCCCATCTGGCGGTGGTTCACCCGCAGCACCACCTCCTCCCGTGGGACGAGCTGGTAGTCGTGGCGTACCCCGACGGAGAGGTCCTCGGGCGTGTGGTGGGAGGCGTTGAACTCCAGCAGCGGTTCGCCCGAGACGAGGAGGCCGGCGCCGGTGTCGTCGGTGAGCGCCACCCATCGCACGTCCGTCTTGTTCCCGTTCTCCTGGGGGCGTAGGTAGGGCGTCCACTGGTTGGTGACGGTGCCGGAGTAACGGCCGACGTCGGTCCCGGTGTTGCGGTCCCAGTGGTTCTCCTCGGGGCCGCGGCCGTAGTAGTGCAGGTGCCCGAGCCGGCCGGGGAGCAGGAACAGCGTGCCGACTTCGGGGAGGTAGGGGAGGCTGGCGGCGCCGGGGCGCAGGGTGTTGTCGACCCGGATCTCGGCGTTGCCGAACACGGTGTAGGTGGTGGTGTAGGCGGACTCCACGGTGGTGGGCAGGGTGCCGCTGACGGTGATCTTCACGGCCCGGTCGCGCAGCGCGCGGACCCGGACGTCCGTCACCGTCCGCCCGGCGCCCGCGCCGCGCCAGGTGGCGTTCCGGCTGGGCTGGCCGTTGCCGCGGTCGTTGTCGGTGGGCGCCCGCCAGAAGTTCGGCGCCGGTCCCGAGACCGCGAGCTGGGCGCCGCCGGCCTGGTAGGAGGTGATGACGCCGGTGGCCTTGTCGACGGTGACGGAGAAGTCCTCGCCGACCACCGTCACCGCCGCCTCGCCTTCCTCGTGGCGCAGCGCGGGGACGGCCTCCAGCGGCCGCGGTGTCACGGCCGGGCCGCCGAAGTCGACGGGGAGTTGGGCCGCGGCGACCTCGAAGCCGGCGTCCGCCCACGCCGTGGCCTCCCTGGTGGTGAAGGACAGTTCGAGGAAGTACTCGGCGCCGGGTGCCGGGTCGGCCGGCAGCGGGCAGGGGACGGTGATCTCCTTGGCGGACAGTGGGGCGATGTCGAGGTCGGCGGCGGTCAGTTGCCCGCTCCGCACCTCCTGCCCGTCGGCGACCAGGGACCAGGTGCCGTGGAGTTCGCGGAGGTTGGTGAACAGGTACTCGTTGGTGACGGTGAGCCGCCCGGTGGCGGCGTCGCCGTCGGGGGCCGTCACCTGGATCGCCTGGTAGACCCGCTTGACCTCGGCCGCCTTGCCGGTGTGGCCACGGTCGGCGGTCACGACACCGTTGCCGGAGCCGTTGCCGTCGTGTGGGATGTCGCCCCAGTCGCCGCCGTAGGCGAGGAACGTCCGCTCGGCCGCCTCCTCCTCGGCGTAGCCGGCCGTGGCCGCGTCGAACCAGAGCCGTACGCCGTCGTCGCCCGGGCCACGACCGGCGGAGGCGAGTTCCCCGGGCGACAGGGCGCGGGCGTGCACGGCGACCCGCCGGATGGTGCCGCTGTAGTCGTGGAGGGGGTTGTCGGCGTTGGTACCGAACGTGAGAGGGGTGGTGTTGCCGGTGGGGCGCTCGGTGGTGCTCCGGGTCGCGGCGACGCGGCCGTCCAGATGCAGCGTCAGTGTGCCGGCGGCCGCGTCGAAGACGCCCGCCACGTGGTGCTCGGTGCCGGTCCAGCCCTCGGGCAGCGGGGCGGCGGCGGCGATCGACCGGCCGCCCGCGTGGATGAGGAACTCCAGGCTCCGGTCCGCGAGTCCGAGCGCGTACTGGGTGTCGCCCTTCGCGAGGATGCGCTGGTACCCGAAGGGTGGGCCCGGGGTGATCCAGGCCTCCAGGGTGAGCGAGCCGGTGATGTCGAGGGAGGAGTCGTGGGGGAAGAAGACGCCTCCGCTGAGGCCCTTCCCGGCCGTGAAGCCGGCCGCCGTGGCCAGTTCACCGGTCAGGGCGCCGGGGCCGGTCTCCGTGAGCCGCTTGCGGGAGGGCGTTGGCCAGCGCAGCGCCTGATCGGCGAAGTCCCAGATCCAGCCGCCCTGGAGCACGTCGTGGCGGCGGATGACGTCCCAGTACTTCCTGAGGTTGCCGCTGGAGTTGCCCATCGCGTGGGAGTACTCGATGAGGACGAAGGGCCGGCGGTCGGCGGTGTCCAGGGCCCGCTCCTCCACCTCCCAGGGGCGGGCGTACATCTGTGACCGGATGTCGCTGACCTCGGGGCGGTTGTCCCACTCGTACTGGATGACGCGGGTGGGGTCGGTGGCGTGGATCCAGTCGTGCATGGCGTCGAAGGTGGAGCCGACACCGGACTCGTTGCCCAAGGACCAGATGACCACGGAGGCGTGGTTCCTGTCGCGGTGCACCATGTTCCGGGCGCGGAACAGGCACGCCTCGGTCCACTCCGGATGGTCGCCGGGGTACTGGTCGTTGACGCCGTGGGTCTCCAGGTTCGCCTCGTCCACGACGTACAGGCCGTACTCGTCCGCCAGTTCCAGCCACAGCGGGTTGTTCGGGTAGTGCGAGGTGCGCACGGAGTTGATGTTCATCCGCTTGATCACCCGGATGTCCCGCTCCAGGTCGGCGCGGGTGAGCGACATGCCGCGCTCGGGGTGCATCTCGTGCCGGTTGACGCCACGGAGGGAGACGGGCCGGCCGTTGATCCGCATCAGCCCGTCCCTGAGCGCGAACTCACGCAGGCCGACCCGGTGCGACAGCGTCTCGATCACCCGGCCGGCGGGGTCGCGGAGCTGGAGCACGGCGGTGTAGAGGTTCGGGTGTTCGGCGGACCAGAGCCGGGGCCGGGGCACGGCCCTGGCGGCCTGGACGGTGACGTCCTCGCCGGCCGGGGCGGCGGCCAGGTCGGCGGTCGCGCTGAGGGGGCGTGACCAGACGGGGTTGCTGTCGGCGTCGTACAGCTGGGTCTCGACGGTGTAGTGGCCGGTGGCGGCGTCCTCGGCGTAGGCGCGGACGGCGGCGGTGACGGACAGTTCGGCGGCGGTGTGGTCGTCGCTCAGTGGGGTGTCGAGCGTGAAGTCCCGCAGGTGGACGACGGGGGTGGCGAACAGGTGGACCGAGCGGAAGATGCCGCTCAGCCGGATCATGTCCTGGTCTTCCAGCCAGTCGCCGGTGGAGTAGCGGTAGACCTCGACGGCGATCTGGTTGGTGCCCTCGGTGAGGTGGGGGGTGATGTCGTACTCGGCGGGGGTGTAGGAGTCCTCGCGGTAGCCCACGCGTACGCCGTTGATCCACACGTAGTGGGCGGACTTGACGCCCTCGAAGTGCAGGAAGACCCGCCGGTCGGCCCAGTCGGCCGGCACGGTGAACGAACGGCGGTACTGGCCGACCGGGTTGTGGCGGGTCGGGGCGAACGGCGGCTGGGCCTCCTCGCCGAGCCCGTTGGGGCCCCACCAGGGATAAGGCTTGTTGAGGTGGATCGGGCGGTCGTAGCCGTGCACCTGCCAGCAGGAGGGCACCGGGAGGGTGTCCCAGGAGCTGTCGTCGAGGTCGGTGCGGTGGAAGTCGGGGTCGCGGTCCTCCGGGCGGTCGGCGTGGGCGAACCGCCAGGTGCCGTCGAGGTCGAGCCGCCACGGCGACCGAGTGCGGTCGGCCGCGAGTGCCTGGTCGACGTCCGCGTAGGGCATCAGCGTGGTGTGCGGCGGCACCGAACCGACCTCGGAGATCGCGATGTTGTTGTTCCACTCCGGACAGCCGTTGGCCGGCGGCTCCCAGGCGGTGCTCGGGGCGGCGGAGGACGGGGACTGGGGCATGAGACGAACCTCTTGGACTCGATGGCTTGAGGCGGCGGAGGGGCAGAGGCAGGGCAGATATCGTTATCTATCCGGCCGTGCGGCCGCCGTCCGGCGCGGAACGAACTGAGGACCGGGACCGGGACCGGCCGGTTCGGTGGTGTCGGGGCGGGTGTCGGACCGCGGACCGGGCTCAGCCGTCCGTCGACTCCCGGATCACCACGGAGAAGCTGCCGACGAACTCGGCATGACGCGTCGAGGGCTCCGTCTGCTCGATGCGCTGGATCAGGAGATCGACGGCCCGCGCGGCCATGCCGTCGTGGTCCGGATCGATGGAGGAGAGCGAGGGCACCAGGAACTCGCTGTTCGTGACGTTGTCGAACCCGATCACCTTCACCTGGTCGGGAACCCGTATCCCGACGTCGGCCAGGCCCCGCAGCACCCCCATGGCCAGTGCGTCGGTCACGCAGAACACGCCGTCGAACTCGAGCCCGCTCTCCGCCATCTCCCGGACGCGTCGCGCACCCTCGCGCATACCCAGCCTGCCCACCTGCTGGACGAGGGCGGGGTCGACCGGCACGCCCGCGTCCTCCAGCGCCAGGCGGTAGCCCGTGAGACGGAGCCGGGAGGTGTCGACCTCCTCCACCGCCCCGCACATGATCGCGATGCGACGACAGCCACGCGAGAGCAGGTGACGGGTGGCCGCCCGGGAGGCGTCGAGGTTGGGCATGGCGACGTGGTCCACGGGGCCGCCGAAGATCCGGTCGCCGAGGATGACCACCGGGTGGTCGACCCTGAGCCGTTCGGCGTCCGCCTGCCCCAAGCCCGCCGCGCTGAGGATGAGCCCGTCGTACAGCCGGTTGCGGGACAGGGACAGGGCGTCCAGTTCGCTCTCCCGCGAGGCGCCGGTCTGCTCGATGCTCACCCGCAGGTCACGCCGCTCGGCCGCGGTGATGATGGCGGCGGCCAACTGCCCGTAGTAGGCGCTGTCCACTTCGGGGATGGCGAGGCCGATGGTTCCGGTGCGGCCCTTGCGCAGGTTGCGGGCCGCGACGTTGACGCGGTAGCCGAGCCTGGTCATGGCCTCCAGGACCTTCGCCCGCGTCTCCCTCCGCACGTTCGGATGGTCGTTGATGACGTTCGAAACGGTCATCGACGAGACCCCCGCGGCCTTCGCGACTTCCTGGATCGTTACCACGCTCACCCCTGCCCTGTGGTTGCGGAACCCCGCCTCGCGCCCCGCTCGCATGCTATTCCCCGCGTCCATGGTCGTGCCTTGCCCCGCCCTGCCTGCCCCGGTGTGGGCGGCCGGGCCGGGTCATCGTGCACCGCGTCCACGGGTGCGCAGCACGGTGAACGAGTGGGGTGGGATGTCGCAGACCGTCCCGGTCAGCCGGTCCTCGACGGGGGTGGCGGGGGCCGGCCCGAACCGGCTCGCGGCGTCCGGCGGAACCGTCAGGACGGTGCGTGCGAAGTCGATGTCGTCGTCGGTGCCGGCCAGCCGAACGCGGACGACGACGGATGTGGGCGTGGCGTTCGCGATCTTGACGATCACGCCGTCGGTCGAACTGGCGCGTACGGCCGAGACGGCGAAGACCTCCGGCTCCGGCCGGACGTCTTCGACCTCGTGGACCAGCTCGCCGTCGCGGTAGCAGCGGATGTGTCGACCGGCCACCTCGATCCGCAGGTCGTACCAGCGGCCGGTCTCGACGGGCTCGGCCACGCGGTCGCCGAGATCGTCCTCCACGCCGTCGTCCACGCGTACGAGCCACGTCGACTGGTTGAGCCAGCCGCCGAGCTTCCAGCGATAGCGGTGATCGGGCGACGCTCCGGTGAAGCCGAGGACGAACCCCTCGTCGCCGGCCGTCTTCCTGGCCCGCACGGAGAAGGCGTACCCCGATCCCTCCACCGCGTCCGCCAGCAGCAGCCCGGCCTGCGCCCCGCTCATCGTCTGGCGGACGCCGCCGCGGCCGTCCGTCACCCATGTGCCGGACTCGGCGTGCCAGGCGCCGAACTCCGGTACCGGCACGGGTTCGCCGCCCGGGGAGTCGATGGCGACGTCGGTGAACTCGGCCTGGGTGTCGGCGCCGGTACCGATCAGAATGCTGGCCCGGGCGTCGTCCCTGACGGGCACCGACTCGGGGGCCCCGGTGACGGTGAAGGGCAGGGCCGTGTCGCCGGAGTTGACCGAGTGCATCCGCTGCACGTGGTAGTTGAGGGTGGGCCACACGTCGGTGTTGTCGAAGTAGATCAGGTCGGGCAACCACTGGATGTTGCCGCGTCTGGCGAGGAGCGGAGCGTAGGAGGCCAGCCGGACGACGTCCCCGTTGCGCTCCATGGCGATCATGTACGCCGCCTCGGCGACGGCGCTGCGCCCGTTGTTGCGGCCGCTGCCGTACTCGCCGATGTAGAGGTGCGGGCCCTCGCGGTCCATGGTGTCGAAGCGGCGGGTGTTCTCCAGGAGCCAGCGCGGGGACTTGTAGGAGTGCTCGTCGACGACCGGGATCCGCCGCTCGCGGGCGAACGCCCAGCCCCGCTCCCAGTCCTGGCCGGCGGTGGACGGGCCGAGGGTGCCGATGACGGTGATCTCGGGGTGGTGTTCGCGCAGCGCGTCGTGGATGCGGGCGAAGCGGTCGCGGAAGGTGTCGGTGATGGTGTCCTCGTTGCCGACCCCCAGGTACTCGAGGCCGAACGGCTCCGGGTGTCCGGCGGCGGCGCGCACCGCGCCCCAGGTGGAGTCGGCGGGGCCGTTGGCCCACTCGACCAGCGCCAGCACCTCGGCCACGTAGGCGGGCATCTCCTCCTCGGGGATGCCGGCCTGGCCGGTGACCTCGCTGTTCTGGCAGCAGACGCCGGCCGGCACGACGGGCAGCGGCTTGGCGCCGATGTCCTCGCAGAACTGGAAGTACTCGTAGTAGCCCAGGCCCATCGACTGGTGGTAGTGCCAGATGTTGGGCTGCTGGCGGCGCTCGTGCAGCGGCCCGACGGTGTCCGGCCAGCGGTACATGTTGCCGAGCCCCTGCCCGTGGGCGAGGCAGCCGCCCGGGAACCGCATGAACTTCGGCTTCAGGTCCGCGATGGCCCGCGCCAGGTCGGCGCGCAGGCCGCCGGGCCGGCCGCGGAAGGTGGCCTGCGGGAAGAGCGAGACCAGGTCGAGGTGGACGGTGCCGACCCCGGACGTCGTGACGGTGAGCCTGGCGTCGGGGTCGGTCGTCCCGCACGTGATGACCGCCGACAGCGGCTCCCAGCGCCCGGGCACGGGGCCCAACTCCGCCCGGCCGTGCACCCGGCCACCGTCCCGGCTCTCGATCCGCGCCACCAGCCGGTTCCCGGCGCCGTCGGACAGGCGGGCGAAGAGACTGACGTCGTAGGACTCGCCAGCCCGGACGGCGATGCCGTCGAAGCCCTCGTTGCGCAGCCCGGCACCCGCACCCGTGGTGCCGGCGGCGATGGTGCGCAGCACCGCGTGATGCGGATTGGCCGGGTGCAACGGCGCGTCGGTGGAGACGGTGAGCGATCCGGCGGCGCCGTCCCGCTCCAGCAGCTCCCACGCGGTGAGGGCGTGCCAGCCGCTCCGGTCGGCGGAGCGGTACTCGAAGGATCGGTTCTGCACCAGTTCGGCGTAGAGGCCGCCGTCCGCCGCGTAGTTGAGGTCCTCGAAGAACACCCCGAACAGGTCGGGGGAGATGGCGGTGCCCGCGGCCCTGGCGTCCACCTTGACGAGCGTCTCGCCGCGGGGGCCGGATTCACCCATGGTTGTTCGTCTCCTTCGGCCGGCGAAGGCCCACGTTCGTGCGGATATGCGTACTGTGGGATGAAAATTTGTAGCGATACAAAAGCTGTCATCCTCGCGCCCGGGGAGTCAAGGGGTCGCGTCGAACGGCCTCGCCGGAACCGCACGGGCGCACCCTGAGGTGCACCCGTGCGGCCGGTCCTTCGCGCCACCACCGGCTGGCGCTACTTGGCGTACATGAGCGTCCCGAAGCCCAGTTGGTCGAAGCCGCCGCTGGTGGAGCCGTAGTCGCCGCCGCCGCCCTCGGTCCCGACGAAGTCGTCGTACATGGTCGAGAGGTACTCGTCGCGCCAGCCAAGGCGCCCGTTGTAGTGGAAGTGGAGCATCGCCCAGATCGGGCGGATGTGCCCGCGGCCGCCGGAGGCGATCGCGGTGTGCTCGTTGTAGGCGCAGTTCGTGCCGCTGCCCCAGCTGTAGGTGGTGAAGGGCACGTCGAGGCCGATGTTGTACTTCGCGACGTACTGGGCCCCCTGGAAGAACCTCCGGTTGTCGTAGGCGTACAGGTCGACGCCCTGGTTCCAGGCCATCTCGCAGAGCGCGCCCAGCTGGCCGACCCCCATGACGCAGTGGCCCTGGTCGCGGCCCGACTCCTGCCACTGGCCGAGCCCGTAGCCGGCGGCGTCGGTGTGGAGGAAGGGGACGGCGTGGGCGAGGGAGCCGTTGCCCGCGCCGCTCTGGAAGTAGGTCACGGCCTCGTCGAACTTGGCCCCGTCCTCGCACAGGATGGCGATGGCCATGATGGACGCCATGTTGCAGAGGTCCCAGTTCGCCCAGTAGTGGCTGATGCAGGTGAAGTTGTGGTCCCGCAGGAAGCCGTGGTTGATCGGGTAGAAGACGTTGAGCAGCATCTGCCGGAAGGCGTCGAGGTCGAAGCCGGGGTAGCCGCGCAGCAGCTCGCCCACGTTGGCGAACTGCCAGCCCTGGAGGCCGGCGACCAGGATCGCGTCCGTGCTGCCCTGGATGGAGGTCAGGGTGTTCGACCAGGCGTTGCAGATGGCGGCGGCGCGGTCGGCGTTGGCCGTCGTGCCGCCGATCTGCCAGCGCAGGGCGTTCTGGTAGGCGGCGGCGATGTCGTTGTAGAGGATCGGGTAGTTGTTCGAGGTCCCTGTGCCGCGATAGATCACGGACTGCGGGTTGGGCGCCCAGGTGGACGAGGAGTGCGGGTTGTCGACCAGGCGCTGCCAGCCCGCGCGCCAGGGGTCGGTACCCGCGGCCACCCTGACCCTGGCGCGGTTGATGTCGCCGGAGTTGTGCAGGGCGCCGGGATGGTTCCAGGTGGTCGGGGCGGCGCCGGCGGACCGTGCCGAGGCGGCGCCCAGCGCCCCGGCGAGGGCCAGGCCGCCGACGGCGCGCAGCGTGCCCCGTCGGCTCGGCCGGGTGTTCAGTGGGTGCCCCATGGCGTGAGGGGGGTGTGGGGAGTTGTCGCGGCTCATGGGATGCGCGTCTCCAGTTCGAGCGGGCAGCGTCCCGCTCAGGTAGGGGTGATGCCCAGGGGGCCGACGACGTGGTGCCGACGACGTCGGTGGAGGTGCGCGGTGAAGGCGGTTCCGATGTCCCGCACCGCGGGAGCCGGGCAGGTGGGGGGTTCGACGCAGGGCGGCGAGGTGCCTCGGGCCCGGGCGATCCGCGGTGGTGCCGGTGCGGCGGCTCGGTCGGGCGGCGACCTCGGCGTAGCAATCGATTTCTAGTAGCGATACAAAAGCTCCCACCGTCGCGTCGGGGGAGTCAAGACGCGTGCGCTGATTGCTTACGGACGGGGCGTCATGGCGCGGGCCTGCCCCGACTCCCCGTCTGGGAGAGGGCCGGTATCCGTGCGGCACCTCTTGACTTTGTCCGGCGCTGAGGTAGTTTCTGCGCACCCAGGTTTGTATCGATAAACAGCGGGGCTGGGGACAGCGACACGGGCGTGGGCCGCCGGCCGCTCGTCGATCACGCCTGTCGGGGCGTCGCCGATCTGTGAGCTGACGGGACCGTCGACCGTCGCCCCCCGCCACGAACCGCGAGCAAGGAGTGTTCCCAATGTCGAGGCACTTGAGAAACATCGCCGCCGTACTCGCCGTGGCCACCGGGCTGGCCGCGTCCGCCTGCGGGACGGGTGGCGGTGCGGGCGACGGCACGGCGCTGTCGCTGCTGTCCTGGAACGGGGAACAGGTCATGACGCCGGTCATCGAGGCGTTCGAGGAGGCCCACCCGGACATCGACGTCGAGGTGTCCTACTCGCCTCCGGTCGCGGAGTACATCCAGTCCCTGCAGACCAGGGTGCTCTCCGGCACCGCCCCCGACGTGTTCCTCATCGCGGCGGAGAACAAGACCAACCTCATCGAGGGCGGGCACGTGCTGGATCTCGCGGGCGAGGAGTTCCTGGCCAACGTGCCGGAGTTCAACCAGCGGACCTACGGCGCCGACGGCGCGGTCTACGGGCTCTCGCTGTCCTCCTGGGGCGGGGGGATCCTCTACAACGAGGACCTGCTCGCCGACGTCGGTGCCGAGGCGCCGCCGGAGACCTGGGAGGAGTTCCTCGACCTGTGCGCCACGCTCCAGGACGCCGGCATCACGCCGTACCTGGAGCCCGTGGACGCGATGCCCGGGGTGCTCGCGGCCTTCCTCGGGGCCTACGACGCGGCCAACGGACACACGATGGACGGCGAGATATTCGACGGCACCTCGACGTTCGAGGAGCACTGGACCCCGCTGCTCGAGCAGTACTACCGCCTCTACGACGACGGCCTGGTGACCAGGGACACCGTCGGCATCACCGCCGACCAGGTGCAGTCGGAGTTCGCCAACGGCCGGGTGGCGATGATCACGGCCGGGCCCTGGACGGTGCCCCCGCTGCGCGACTCCGCGCCCGACCTGAACTTCCGGATGGCGCCGATCCCGGGAGTGGCGGGCGGCGAGCCCTACCTGTCCGGGGCGGCCAGCCCCGGCTACGCGATCAACCCCGACTCGGAGAACATCGAGGCCGCGAGGACGTTCCTGTCGTTCCTCGCGTCCCCCGAGGGCATCGCGGTGCTGCAGGAGGCCGAGGGCTCCATCACGGTCACCAGCGACTTCGACCCGCCGCTGGACGAGGCCCTCGACCCCATCGTCGACGACGTCCGCGCCGGCAACCTCTACCTGCCGCAGATCTCCTGGCAGCGCGCCGAGGACGTGCTCAACATCGAGGCCGTCGCGCAGATCCAGCGCATGGTGCAGGGGGAGATATCGCCGCGCGAGGTCGCCCAGGCGCTGGACCGGAAGCTCGCGGCGTCATGAGCGCCGCCACCCTCTCCCGGCTGCGCCCCGCGGCCGGCGCACCGGTGGCCCGGCGTCGCGGGGACTCGTCGGGCGGCTGGCGTGAGGCCGGCGCGCACCAGCTGTTCCTGGTCCCGGTGGCCGCGGTCTTCATCGTGCTGTTCGTCATTCCGCTCGGGCAGACGGTCTACTGGAGCCTGACCGACTTCACCGGGTACTCCGACGACGTCACGTTCGTGGGCCTGGAGAACTACCGGACGATCCTCTCCGATCCGTCCATGACGGCGGGACTGTCGTTCACGTTGCTGTTCGCGGTCGGGACGACGCTGCTGACCACCGTCATCGCCATTCCCCTCGCGGTGGCCCTCAACCAACGGTTCTTCGGGCGGAACTTCGCCCGCTCGCTGTTCTTCTTCCCGGCGATCCCCAGCATGGCGGTGCTGGGCCTGGTGTGGGGGTACATCCTGTCCCCGCTGGGTTCCGGGGTGCTCAACTCGGTGCTCGACGGGACGCTCGGTCTCGGGCCGGTGCCCTGGCTGTCGGACGCCACACTGGCCAAGCTGTCGGTGGTCCTGGTCGGGGTCTGGGGTGGTGCGGGCTGGCACGCCGTGCTGTACCTGGCCTACCTGCAGTCCATTCCGCCCTCGTACTACGAGGTCGCCACCATCGACGGCGCCGACGCCTGGCAGCGGTTCCGCCACATCACCCTGCCGCTGCTGACGCCGGCCATGGTGATCAGCCAGTTCCTGCTCATGACCAACGGGCTGAAGGTGTTCGACCTGCCCTACACGCTGACCAACGGCGGACCAGGCTTCGCGACGCAGACGATCACCCAGTCGATCATCGTCAACGGCGTCGGCCAGGGCCAGTACGGCATGGCGTCGGCACTGGCCGTGCTGTTCACGCTCGCCGTCGCGGCGCTCTCCTTCAGCCAGTTGCTCGTCTCCCGGCGGATCGAGAGGAGGGTGTCGTGAGTCGCCGTCGCCCGCTGTTGAGCGTCTTCGTGATCGGTCTTGCCTGTCTGGTCGGGATGCCGCTCTACTACATCGTCGTCAACACCTTCAAGACCCAGGAAGAGATGGTGGGTTCCCCGCTCGCCCCACCCACCTCCCTCCACCTGGACAACTACCTGGCGGTGTTCGACCAGGTCCCGCTGGCGCAGAGCTTCGGCAACACGCTCTACGTCACCGCCGGGGCGATAGCCGTCCAACTGTTCGTCGGCGCCACCGCGGCCTACGGCATGATCCTCCGCGCGACGCTGTTCAACCGGATCTTCGGAGTGCTGTTGTTGCTGGCGTTCGTGGTGCCCGGGCAGGCCACGCTGATCCCGCTGTACCGGACGCTCGTGGACGCGGAACTCGTGGACACCCTCAACGGGCTCGTCTTCCTGTACGCCGGCGGCTCGATCTTCTGCTTCTTCCTGATCCAGGGCTACATCCGCACGCTGCCGTTCGAGATCATCGAGGCCGCCCGGATCGACGGCGCCGGCGTCTTCCAGATCTTCTGGCGGATCGTGCTGCCGCTGATCAGGCCGATCCTGGTCACCGTCGGCATCTTCCAGACGATGTGGGTGTGGAACGACTTCATCCTGCCCAACGTCGTCCTGTCCTCGCCCGAGAAGCGCACCATCGTGCTGCAGGTCTACAACGCCGTGGGGGAGTTCACCACCGACTGGCCGGCGTTCATGACGCTGTCCGTCGTCGTCCTGGCCCCGATGGTGGTCTTCTTCCTGGTCACCCAACGCCACATCGTCAGCGGACTGCTCGCCGGGGGAGTCAAGGGATGAGCGACAACGCGACCACCAGCGGATCCCGGCAGCCGGGCGCCCCGCTCTACACCGACCCGCTGTACGACGCGCCCGCCGACCCGACCGTGATCGAGGCGCCGGACGGCTCCTGGCGGATGTTCTACACCCAGCGGCGGGCACACGACGACGGCCCCGGTGTCCGCTGGGTGCACGGCACGGACATCGGCGTGGCCGGATCGGTCGACGGCGGCCTGACCTGGAACTACCTCGGCGCGGTCGCCGGACTCGACCCCCATCCGGGCCGGAACACGCTGTGGGCGCCCGAGGTCGTCCACGCCGAGGGGCGCTACCACATGTTCCTCAGTCACATCCGGGGCGTGCCGTCGACCTGGGCGGGGCATCCCCGCACCATCCGGCACCTGGTCTCGGACGACCTGGAGGTCTGGCACGACCTGGGCGTGGTGCCGCTGTCGTCCGACCGCGTCATCGACGCCTGCGTCCACCCGCTGCCCGACGGCGGCTACCGGATGTGGTTCAAGGACGAGGCCGACGGTTCCACCACCTGGGCCGCGGACTCCCCCGACCTGACGGCCTGGAGCGCCGCCCGCCGCGTCGTCGGGGACCCGCCGCACGAGGGGCCGAACGTCTTCGAACTCGGCGGCTGGTACTGGATGGTCACCGACGAGTGGCGCGGCCTGGGCGTCCACCGCTCGACCGACCTGGCCGGCTGGGAGCGCCAGGGGCTCATCCTCGACACCCCCGGCCGTCGCCCCTTCGACGGCGCCAACGGGCAGCACGCCGACGTCGTCGTCGGGTTCGAGGACGACGGCGCGGCCGAGGAGGTCGGCTGGATCTTCTACTTCACCCACCGCCCCGAGCCGGCCGGGCGGCACACGGACGTGCAGGTCGCGACCCTGCGCGTGGTCGACGGCCGCCTCGTCTGCGACCGGGACGGCCCGACCCGCCTCGATCTGCGCCGGGCGCGTCGTGGGTGAGCCCGCCCGTGGCCGGCTCCGAGCGGCGGAAGACGCCACGAGCGAGACCCGGTACGGATACCTGCTGGTCCACCACGTCGAGGCCCCCGACGGCGACGGCGAGCGGATCCACTTCTCGCTCAGCGACGGCGACGACCCACGGTCCTGGACCCGGCTCAACGGGGGCGAACCGGTGCTGACCTCGCGACTCGGCACCAGCGGGGTCCGGGACGTCCACCTGGTGCGGGGCGCCGACGCGTACTTCCTCATGGCCACCGACCTGCGGGTCTACGGCGGTGACCAGCGCGGCTGGGAGGCGTGGACCCGTACCGGCAGCCGCTCCATCGTCGTGTGGCGCTCGCGGGACCTCGTCCGCTGGTCGGAACCGTGGCTGCTGGAGGTCGCCCCGCCCAACGCGGGGATGGCCTGGGCACCCGAGGCGACCTACGACCCGGAACGGGGCGACTTCCTCCTCTACTGGTCCTCCCGGCTCTTCGCCGAGGACGACCCGGAGCACGAGGGCGACGGCTACAGTCGGGTGCTGGTCGCGCGCACGCCCGACTTCCGCGGTGTCGGCCCGGCGTCGGTCCTCATCGACCTGGGCACCGACGTCATCGACACGACCATCCACGTCGACGGCGGCACCGTCCACCGGTTCTCCAAGGAGAACTCGTTCGGACCCGACTCGATCCGGCTCTTCCAGCAATCGGGTCCCGACTTCTTCTCCGACCGGTTCCGGACCACCGCCACCCGCATCGCGGACACCCTGTACGCGCATGTCGAGGCTCCGCTGATCTTCAAGGACAACCACCACGAGCGGTGGTACCTGTTCGTCGACCAGTTCGCGCGGCGGCCCCAGGGGTACGTCGGGCTGACGACGACGGACCTCGACAGCGGACGCTGGGAGCCCATCCCGCCCGACGAGTTCCACATGCCTCCGAACACCAAGCACGGCGCCGTCCTGCCGCTGACGGGCGATCAATGGCAGGTCCTGCGCTCGGCCTTTCCCGGCTGAGCGGCCGCCCTCCGTCGCGGCTCCGACCGGCACCCCGGTCGGAGCCGCGACCCGCGTCAGGCCCTGACGAGCGCGGTGATCGCCTCGGACAGCGCGTCGGCCGCCTCGTCGACCTGTCCCTGGTCCGCGCCCCTGTCGTCCGCCACCGCCCGCGCCGCGAGCCGGGCGGTGACGAGCGTCTCCCAGGACGCGGCGGTCCAGTCCGCCTCGGCCAGGTCCGCGCTCTCGGTCAGGTACAGGTCGAGGGCCGAACCGTCGACCGTCCGCACGACGAACCGGAGCTCGGCGACGTTGCAGTAGCCGTTGCCACCGCTGATCCGCAGAGCTCCGTACCGGACCGGGGATGCCAGCGGGACGGTGTTCCAGCCCGCGACGGGAACTCCGGTGTTCGCGAGGGCGGTCCACGTGGCCCCGCCGTCGTTCGAGCCCTCGACCGGCATCCCGGTCGCGCGCGAGACCGCCCCCGAACGGGGGTGGTAGCGCACGGTCTCGACCTCGAACACGCTGCCGTCCGTCGGGAGCACGGTCACCGTGCAGGCCCTCGTGGTCGTGTCGGTGTACGTCGCCGGGTCGCCGTCGAACATCCGCCAGCCGTTCGCCGCGGCGTCGGACGCGCCGTCCGCGGTCCCGGTGCTCGCCGTCACCCAGGACGGGTCGACGTCCGCCGGCGCCGAGGACGTGGCGACCTCGAGGAGATCCCAGGCGTCGAGCAGGCGCAGCGCCAGCGCGGTCTCGTCGGCTCCCTCCTCCGCCGCGGCGGCGCGCACCGCCTCGACCTCGCGTGGGAACAGGATCCGCGAGGCCCGGGTGTAGTCGGAGAGGTCGAGGGCGTCGGCGCGCGCGAGGACCGGCGCGAGGGCCAGCCGGACGTCACCGTGGACCCGCAGCTCGGCGATCGAGATGCCCCGGTCGGCCCGCACCCGCAGGTACCGGTACGCGCCGCCGTCGCGTGACGCCAGGTTCTGCCAGGCGAGCACCTTGGCGGGCGAAGCCGTCAGGTCCGTCCACTCCCGGAGGTCGTTCGAGCCCTGGAACACCAGGTTGTCGAGGTTGACCATGCCCGTGTTGTCGAGGCGGGCCAGCAGATCGACGCGTTCGACGGCGACGGTCGATCCCTCCCCGAAGTCCCAGACCAGGTAGCGCTCTCCGCCGACGGCCCCGACCTCGCTGAAGGTGGTGGCGTTCCCGTCGAGCATGCGCGCCGCCTGGGCCGCCTTCGTCGGGTCGGCGGCGCCCGAGGCGTCGACGACCCGGGCGTCGGCGAGATCGACGAGGCTCCGTTCGTCCGACCCGTACAGCGCCGTCGCGTCGGTCGTGCCGTGGATGGTCGCCGCCCGTCGGCCGCCTTCCGTGGTGTGGTCGACGGTGACGTCGAGGCGGCCACCGCCGCTCAGCTCGCCGAGCTCCGCGGTGCCGTTCCATGACCTGCCGTCCTCGCTGGTCGCCTCGACCGGCTGCCCGCCGACCTCCACCACGACGTCGTCGATCGGCGTCGGGCTGGAGAGGGACACGGTGACGCGGTCGCCCGCCGTGACCCGTCCTGACAGGGCGTCCGGCGAGCTCACGGACACGTCCGTGACGGATCCCTCGACCTCCGAGCGCTCGCCGTGGACACGGAACCCGGCGAACGACCACAACCCCGGGTAGGCGGGGTCGGTCTCGATCCCCGGGTGGTCCACCCGCAGTCTCAGGTAGCGGTACTCCTCACCAGCGTGCTCCGCGACGACGTCGACGTTCTCCCACAGGTTCGTGTTGACGGTCTCCCGCTCGGTGAGCAGGTCCCACGTGATGCCGTCGTTCGAGCCGTACACGCTCGTGCCCTGCAGCCGGTTGCCGAACGTGAAGCGTGCCTGGAAGCCGAAGGCGCTGGGCGCGATCCGGTACCGGGTGCCGAAGTCGAGGACGAAGGAGTCCACCCGCAGATCGGCGATACCGGTTCCGTTGTGGTCGTCGGCCAGGTTGTTCAGTCCGACCGTGTCCAGCGTCGTCGCGGTCACGACGCCGTCGCGGTAGTCGAGCGTGCCGTCCGCCAGCGTCGGGTTGAGCAGCCGCAACGCCCCGATCCTCGACAGCAACTCGTCGAGAGCGGCACGGAACTCCGCCTCGGATCCTTGGCGTGCCGCCTCGCGTGCCGCGGTGAGCGCGACCTCGTACGGTTCGCGGGTCTCGGTCGTGTGGACGGCCTCGGGGTCCGTCCCGTCGGCCACCGCGGCGCGGACGGTCTCCTGCCGGTTCGGGGAGACGACGAGCTCGACGGACCGGGTGGCGACGCTCTGCCCGTCGTCCGCGACGATCCGGAGGTCGTGACGCCCGCTGTCGCGCGGTGCGGGCTCCCACGTCAGGAGGCCGGTGGCGGCGTCGAGTTCCGCACCACGGGGGAGTCCCGACGCCGAGTAGGTGGCGCCGTCCCCATTCTCCGTCGCGGAGAGGTCGATCTCGACGGCGGATCGTGCGGTCAGATACCGGGCGCCCCCACTCCCGGCGAACCGCGGGGCGGTCAGCGCCGTGTCGGCCTGGAGGAGCACGTCCCGCAGGTCGACGGTGGTCCCGCTCCGGCCCGTGAGCCGGTAGAACGCGACGTACGAGCCGCCCTCCGGATACGTCACGTACCGCCACGCGCCGCCCGTGTCGGGCAGTCGCACCGTCGCCAGCACCGTCGGGGCCAGTTCGTTCCCGTTGAGTCCCGACACCGGTTCCTTGTCGAGCACCTCAAGCAGGGCCGGTCCTTCGGTACGCACGAGCACGGCGTTGCCGCCCCTGCCGTCGTGCATGAGCCGGCTGACGACGCTGACCGTGCCCCGCTCGTCGACGTGCGCGCGGGCGAAGGTCTCGTCGTCCTCGGTCACGATCTCGGTGCGGTCGTCGAGCCGCAGGGCGCGGCCGTCGAACGGCAGGTCCGGGTCGTCCGGCAGCGGCACCGGTTCCGTGCCGGCGAGTTCGGCCGGGAACGCGACCCAGTACTCGGGGTTCTTGTCGCCCGGCGCCCAGAAGTTGGCCCGGTTCACCCCGTCGTGGAAGTACGGCCCATCCATGCGCGCGGACAGTTCGGCCAGCCACGGCGCCTCGTCCTCGACGTCGACGCCGCGCTCGTAGGCGTACTCGTAGTAGAGCTCGTTGACGGGGTTGAACAGCCGACCGCGGTACGCCTCGGAGATCGTGCCGTTCCAGCCCTCGCCGCGCTCGTCGACCCACGGGGTCCGGGCGCCCATCATGAAGCCGTAGAAGGCGTCGGCCCCCTGGAGCAGCCGCCGGTCGAGGAAGTCGTAGGCGCTCACCGCGTCGTTGGCGGTCGAGACGGTGCCGGCCGCGGGGTCGACCCGGGTGCCCTGCACCTCCAGCATGCGCGCGAGACCGGTGAAGTTGTCGATGTTGCACTCGCCGTGCGCCTGGTCGCGGCCCATCTCCCGCACCTGCGTGAACTCGCGGCCGTAGGGGTTGGCCGGGTCGTCCGCGGCGATGACCGGTATCTGCGGGGCGAGCGCGCCGTTGTCGTAGCCGTCGTACGTCGAGTTGACGGTGAACCACTCCACACCCCGCGCGTAGCCGTCCGCGTCGTCCGCGTAGATCGCGGTGGCGATCCGGCCGAAGAGGCCGAAGTTGTGCTGGTTCATCCACTTCCGGTTCGAGAAGAGGAAGGTCTCCACCACGGGGTTCGCGAAGTTGTCGAGCAACCTCCGGTCGTCCTCGGCGCTCCACACCACGTCGTAGCCGTCGGACGTCCCGGGGGTGTCGTCGGCCAGCGGCTCGGTGGCCCGGATGATCTCGGCCGCCATGAGGAACTGGTACAGCGGGTGGCCGGTGTGGATGTGCGCGTCGGGGAAGTACGCGTACGACTCGGGATCCATGCCGGCCCAGGCGCGGAGCGCCTGTACCGCGTTGCGCCGGTACGTCTCGTCGCCCGTGACGACCCACATCAGCGACTGCGTCAGGGCCCCGAACGAGTCGTTGGTCTCCCGGCGTCGCTGTCCCACCTGCGTGAACGTCGGGTCGAGCGGCACGTCGGGCTCCGCGGCGGACTTCGAGTTCGAGGCGCGGTACGTCGTGGACGCGAAGGTGGTGTCGGCCATGGCCGCGAAGTACGAGGCCCAGGGCTCCTGCCCCGCGCGCACCTGCGTCTGCGCGGTCCGCAGGTCCTCGGCGGACAGGCCCACTCCGGGGTGGGTGAACCCCGCGTCGCTGACCGTCTCGTGGACCTCGACGACGTTCCCGGTGAGCAGAGCCTCGCGGTCGGCGGCTCCTGCCTGTGGCGGCGGAACGACGACTCCGAGCGCGGCGAGGAGGGCCGCGAGCAGTGCGAGCAGGTGCGACGGTCTGTGCTTCCAGACGTGCGTCATCGCAGGTCCCCTTCGCGTCACCGGCACGGACGTCTTCGCCGCGCCGGAGGGTCGGATAGCGGTGTTCGAACGGATGGGCTCCGGTGTCCTGAGGCGTCGGCGTCGCCCCCGGGGCGACGCGGCGATACCGCGACGGCCTACGGCTCGCGGCGGTCGCCCACTTCGTCACGCCGCGGCGTGACGGCGGATCACCGGTAACTCCGGATGACGATCCGCGCCCCGGGCGGACGACGCCACCGAGGGGGAGCCCGCCTCGGCGGTGACTCGGCCGGCATGCATGCGGCTCATGCTTCTCTCCCCTGAGATGCCTCTTCCGCAAAGGCCCACCGGGCGTGGCTCGATACTTGGGCGAGGCCGTCCAGAAAACGTTCTCTAACCATAGCGAGCATGGTGATGGCGTCAACTGGTCTGACGGAGGGAAGTTTGCGGGTGTACGGGAGGGTGCCTCGAGTAGAGAGCGAGATATCGTTATCTGCGCGACAGTCGCCACCTACGGCCGCCGTGGACTGCGCGACGCGCGGGGGGCGGGGGCGCCGTGCCAGGGCATGCGGGACCAGGGGAGCGTCAGGTCGCGGACGGCGGTGACCTGGTGGGGGGCGAGGCTGTCGAGGGGGACGGCCTCGCCGTGGCGGGCGAAGACCGAGTCGGCGTAGCGGTGTCCGGTGTCGGCGGCGATGAACAGGGTGGTGCGGGTGGGAGCCTGCGGGGTGGTGCGGGTGGGGGCCAGGTGGTGTTCCCAGCGGGCGGCGAGGTAGGCGGCGCCGGTGGACAGGCCGGCGAACACGGCGTGCCGCCGCAGCAGGTCGATGCTGCCGGCCAGCGCCGCCCGGAAGGACGTCCAGTGGACGACGTCGTAGCGGCCGTGGTCGACGTTGCCGAACGGGATGGAGCTGCCGATGCCGGCGATGATGATCTCGGGGTCGGCCACGTGCTCGCTGCCGAAGGTGATGCTGCCGAACGGCTGGACGCCGACCAGGGTGGTGCCGGGGGCGTGTTCCCGCAGGTAGCCGGCGAGCGCTCCGGTGGAGGCGCCGGAGCCGACGCCGCCGACGAGGGTGAAGGACTCGTCGCCGGTCTCCTTGACGACCTGTTCGGCGACGGCGCGGTAGCCGAGGTAGTGGATGTCGTCGTGGTACTGGCGCATCCAGTGGTAGTCGGGGTGGGCGGCCAGGATCTCCTCGACCCGGGCGACGCGGCGGCTCTGGTCGAGCTTGAGGTCCTCGCTCGGCGCCATCTGTTCCAGCCGGGCGCCGAGGACGGCGAGTTGGGTGCGGAGGGTGTGGTCGACCGTGGTGGAGCCGACGATGTGGCACCTCAGGCCGTAGCGGTGGCAGGCGAGCGCCAGGGCGTAGGCGTAGATGCCGCTCGACGAGTCGAGCAGCGTGTCGCCTGGCCGTACGGTGCCGCGGTCGAGGAGGTGGCGGACGGCGGCGACGGCGGAGACGATCTTCATCGTCTCAAAGCGCAGGCAGACCAGTCCTGGTTCGAGGCGTATCAGGTCCGGGGCGCCGATCGCGTCGGCGACATGGTCGTACATGGTGGCTTACTCTCTCGTCGCGGGTCTGACGGGTCGTGAACGTGTGGGTCACAGGGACGCCGAGGCGTTCGAGGGCGCGGGCGCAGCGGTCGAGTCGCCAGGGGAGTCCCGGGAGTTCGGGGGCGAACAGCAGCCCGGCCACGTTTCCGCTGTGCGCGATCTGCACGCCGGCGGCCCCGGTCTCGGCGGCGATGGCCACCAGGTCGGGTAACTCCTCCTTGGGGAGCAGGCGTTGGTGGCGCGTGGCGCTGGCGGTGCACACCCGCCCGAGCAGGGCGGTGTCGGCGTCGGCGACGGCGTGGCGGAGCAGCGCGCGGAGCCGTTCGAAGGCGGCGACGTCCGCGGCGCGGTAGGCGTCGGCGGGCAGGGACAGGGTGTCGACGGGGCGGCCGCCGCCGGTGGCGCAGCCGACCACGACGGCCGGGGGCAGGGCGTCGCCGAGGATCTCCAGCACCCGGCCCTCGCGTTGGGCGAAGAGCACCGGGCGGTCGTCCAGCATCAGGGGGTCGGAGGCGTTCTCGGCGGCGACGGCGAGGCGGGCGATCTCGGGCGGGGTGAAGGTGACGCGGTAGCTGGCGGTGACGGCGCGGATGGTGGCGATGACGTCGCTGGTGGACGAGCCCATGCCGAGGCCGACCGGGACGGTTCCGGTGAGGCGCAGCCGCCCGGCTCCGGCGGTGCCGGGGGAGCGGCCGGCGCACGCGGCCACGGTGAGGCGGGCCGCGCGCAGCGCCTTGGTCCGGTCGGGCGGTTCGACGGTCAGCTCCTCGGGGCGGCCCGCCGGATCGCGGGTGAACTCCGCGCGGCTGCCGAGTCCGAGCTCGGGCGGCATGGGCAGCGTCACGAGCCCTGGGCAGCTCCGCCCCTGGCCGTCGCGGAAGACGCCCTGGAGGAGCTCCCCGTGGTGCGGGACCGCGTGTCCGGTGCCCGTGGCGTCGGCCGTCACCCGGCCGCCAGGGCGCGGTACCGGTAGAGCACCGTCGGCTCGGCGCTGAACTGGGAGAAGGGAAAGGGCTCGGCGGACAGCGCGGAGACGCCGGCGCCGAGGAAGGCCCTGGCGACGGCGCTGCCGCTCTGCGCGTAGACGACGAGCGGCAGTCGGCGTTCCCGGCAGCGGGCCACGATCGGGTCGAAGGTGCCGTTGCCGAGGGTCATGCCCGTGGCGACGACGGCGTCGGCGGTGTCCAGCACCTCCGCCATGGAGTCGGTGACGGGCTCGCCCCACTGGGTGGTGCGGAGGTTGAGGTCGCAGGGCAACGGCTCGCCGCCGCGGTCCCTGATGGCGGCCAGCAGCGGGTTGACGACCCCGATCAGGGCTACGCGGGCCCCCGGGGCGATGTCCAGCAGTCCGGCGATGGCCGCGTCGCGGGCCCTGGCGCGTTCCTCGGGGGTGCCGGCCGGGAGGGCGACGGGCTCGGCGCCGGTCTCCCGGTGCGGCGTGGCCGCGGCGAGGTAGGCGTCGAGCGCCGCGAGCCGCAGCGCTCGGGGGGCGTCGTCGGCGAGCAGCGCGGCGAGTGGCCGGCCGGAGTACGCGCGGCAGAGCGACGGGTCGGTCTCGCCGTCCTCGACGGCGCAGGCGCCGAACGAGCGGCCGTGGCGCACCAGCAGGTACTGGTTGAGGTAGGTGGTGTCGCCGCCGGCCAGCCGGGTGCCGTGGTGCAGCCAGAACACGCTGGTCGCCACCATGGCCCCGGGCTCTGGGCCGGCCGCGCCCGCGAGCACGGCGGCCCGCAACTCCTCGACCGTCGCGGGGCGTTGGACGGTGCTCATGCGGTGGCCTCCCGTTCCGAGGGCGAGGGCGAGGGCGAGTGCGAGGGCGCGTAGGGCGGCGTGAGCCGGAAGAGGTAGGTGAGCACGCCGTCCCGCCAGTCGTGGCGGTGGAAGACCTCGGGCCGGAAGCCGAGGGACCGCGCGTGGCCGATGATGGCCCGCAGGTCGGCGGTGTTGGAGAGGACGAGGAAGACCTCGCCGTCCGTGGCGAGCAGCCGGCGCTCGGCGAGTTCGGTGAAGAACCTGGCGAGCAGCGGCGCGCCGACGCACACGTTGCGGACGACGTCGGGGTCGTCGCTGACCCGGCGGCTGACGGCCGGTGGGTTGAAGGTGACGACGTCGATCCTGACGTCGTCGGGCAGCGCCGCGAAGACGTCGGAGACCAGAGGGACGAACGTGGTGCCCGGCCGGTCGCCGACCAGGCGCGCGTAGTGGTCGCGAGTGGTGGCGACGCTCGCCGGGTGCACGTCGAGGGCGTAGACCGCGCGGGCGCCGCGCGCCCCGGCGGCGACCGCCTCGACGCCAAGACCGGCGCCCATGGCGGCGTAGACCCGGCCGCGTACCTCGATGGCGCCGTCGAGGATCCGCTGGTGGATCATGCGGCTGGTCTCGCCCGGCAGGAAGACGCCGGGTGGCAGGTCGAACGTCCAGCCGTGCCAGGTGTACCGACGGTGGGTGTGGAGGTCGCCCCGCGGCTGGTTCAGGGCGATGATCCGATCCGCCGGCAGGGGTGGGGGAAGCTGGTCGACGAACGCGGGGTCGGTCGCCGGGTGTCGCACGGGATCTCCCTCGGGTAGCGATGGGCGCCGGTGATGGCCCCGGGAAGTATTACAAATGATTGTCATTTTCGTCTACGCTGGGCGCCCATACTTCTTCGTCGTCGAGGGGGACACCACCGTGCCAGGACCGCCCACGTCGACCGTCGTCGCCGCCGCTTCCGCGGCGGACCGGCGGTCCGTGCTGCGCGACCCGTCGTTCCTGCGGCTGTGGGCGGGAACCACCGCCTCGGGACTCGCGACCTGGGCGATGCCGTTCGTCCTGGGGCTCGCCGTGCTGGACGGCACGCTCTCGCCCACCGCCCTCGGCCTCGTCCTGGCCACCCGCACGGCCGGCTTCCTCGGGGCCGTGGTCGTCGGCGGAGTGCTCGCGGACCGCTACTCGCGCCGGGTGGTGGTGTGGTGGGCCGGGCTCGCCGCCGGGCTGGCCAGCCCGGTGCTGGCGGCCGGCGTGGGGCGGTCGGTGACGGTGATGGCGCTGGCGGGCGTGGTGATCGGCGCCGGACAGGGCGCCTGCCGCCCGGCCTTCCATGCGCTGACCGCCGAGGTCGTGGACCCCGCGCGCCGACAACAGGCCAACGCCGCCATGACGTTGTCGGTGCGCGTGACGACGCTGGCCGGCCCGGCCCTGGCCGCCGTGCTCGCCGCCTTCCTCGCCATCCCGGTCCTGCTGCTCGGCATGGGCGCGCTGTGGCTGGCGGCGGCCGCGATCCCGCCGCGCGGGCGGCGGGACCCCGAGGCGTCCCCCGTGTCCGGTGAACGTGCCGGCTTCGTCGCCGAATTCGTCGAGGGGGTGCGGGAGGCCAGGCGCCACCCCTGGTTCCTCGCGGGGCTCGGCGCGCTGGCCGCCGTCGTCACCACCGGATACTCGGCGACGGGCGTGCTCCTGCCGCTGGTCAGCCGCGACCGGTACGGCGCCGAGGCAGTGTTGGCCGCGGCGACCACGGCCTACACGGCCGGCGCGCTGCTCGGTGCCCTGGTCGTCGCGCGGTGGCGCCCGAGGTCCGCGGGCTGGGTGGCGCTCGCCGGCCTGGCCGCCTACGGGTTCGCCCCGCTCGGCCTGTTGCTGCCGGTGCACCCGGCCCTGGTGGTGGCGGCCTACGCGGCGGCGGGCGTGGGCATCGAACTCTTCAACGTGCCCTGGTTCACCGCGACGCAGCGCGAGGTGGAGCCCCGGCTGCTGGCGCGCGTCTCCTCGCTCGACTTCCTGGTCTCCTACGGCCTCGCCCCGCTCGGCCTGGCGGTGATCGCCCCCGCGGCCGCCGCGTTCGGTCCCGGGCCGGTGCTCGGCGTCTGCGCGGCGGTGTGCTTCCTCGCCCCGGCGGCCGCCGCCCTCGTCCCCACCGCCAGGCGCTTCTCCCGGCGGTAGCGCGGGGTGCGCCGCGTGACCGGACGGTGATCATCCGGCCATTGACGGAGTCGGCGACGCGCTGTCAGGCTACTTGCAAATGGTTTCCATTAGCAGTTCGCCACCCTCCGTCGGCGCACCTCCCGACAGCCCTGGAGCTCCGGCGGCCGGCCGCGGTCTCCTTCTTCCCGTCCTCGTCCTGCTGGCGGCCCTGCTCGCCTCGACCGTGCTCGCCATCGGGCTCGGTTCCGCCGTCGTCCCGCCCGACGACACCGCCCGCTACCTGTGGGCGGCCCTGACCGGCGGCACCATCCCGGCCGACGAGCTGACCAGGTACCAGATCATCTGGCAGGTCCGCACGCCGCGCGTGCTGCTCGCGGCCACCGTGGGCGCCGGGCTGAGCGTGGTCGGCGTCGCCGTCCAGGCGCTGGTGCGCAACGCGTTGGCCGACCCGTTCGTGCTCGGCGTCTCCTCGGGAGCCTCGGTCGGCGCCGTCTCCGTCACCGTCTTCGGCGTCTTCTCCTCGCTCGGCGTCTACGCCCTCTCCGCCGGCGCCTTCGCCGGCGCGCTGGGCGCCGCCGCCCTCGTCTACGCCGCCGCCCTCAGCCGTGCGGGACTGACCCCGCTGCGGCTGGTGCTCACCGGGATCGCCCTCGCCTACGGCTTCCAGGCCGTGATGAGCGTGCTGGTCTACCTGGTGCCCGACGGCGAGGCCACCCACACCGTGCTCTTCTGGACCTTCGGCGGCTTCGGCGCCGCCACCTGGGGCTCGCTGCCGCTGGTCGCGGCGATCGTCCTCCTCGGCACCCTCGCGCTGCACCGCTTCGCCCGCGCGCTCGACGCCATGGCGCTCGGCGACGAGACCGCCGCCAGCCTGGGCGTGGACCTCGCGGCGGTGCGCCGGGCGCTGTTCGTGCTCACCGCCCTGATGACCGGCGCGATGGTCGCGGTCAGCGGGGCGATCGGCTTCGTCGGCCTGGTCATGCCGCACCTGGTCCGGATCCTCGTCGGCGCCAGGCACGCCCGGGTCCTGGTGCTCGCGCCGCTCCTCGGCGCGGTGTTCGTCGTCTGGGCCGACCTGGTGGCCAGGACGCTCGCCGCGCCCCGGGAACTGCCGCTCGGCGTCGTCACCGCGCTCGTCGGCGTGCCCGTCTTCGTCGCGCTCATGCGGGGCCGCGGCTACCTGTTCGGAGGCCGCTGATGACCGACTCCCCGCCCCGACCGGCGCCTGCGCCGGCGCGCCTGCGGCTCGACGGCCTGCACGTCGCCATCGACGGCCGGGAGCTGGTGCGTGACCTGTCCCTGGAGGCCGGCGCCGGGCGGGTCACCGGCCTGGTCGGCCCCAACGGCAGCGGCAAGTCCACCGCCCTCCGCTGCGTCTACCGGGCGCTCGCCCCCACCCGCGGCGCCGTCCGGCTCGACGACCGCGACCTGCTGGCGCTGCCCCGCCGCGAGAGCGCCAGGTCCGTCGCGGCCCTTACCCAGGAGAACGGCTCCGAACTCGACTTCACCGCCTGGGAGATCGTCGCCCTCGGCCGCACCCCGCACCTGCGCGGCAACCAGGCGCTCGGCGCCCGCGAGCGCGAGCTCTGCCGCCGGGCCATGGCCGACCTCGACGTCCTCCACCTGGCCGACCGCGGCGTGCTCACCCTCTCCGGCGGGGAACGCCAACGCGTGCTGGCCGCCCGCGCCCTGGTGCAGGAGCCCGCCGTCCTGGTCCTCGACGAGCCCACCAACCACCTCGACATCCGCCACCAGGTACGGCTCCTCTCGCTGCTGCGCCGCACCGGGACCACGGTGCTCGTGGTGCTGCACGACCTCAACCTGGCCGCCGCCGTCTGCGACCGGATCGGCGTCCTCGCCGGCGGCACCCTCGTCGCCGCCGGCACGCCGCGCGAGGTGCTCACCCCCGAGCTGGTCCGCGAGGTGTTCGGCGTCGACGCCACCGTCGTCCCGCACCCGCTGACCGGCGCCCCCCAACTCCTCTACTCCCTCGAACACCCCCCGGAAGGACGACCATGACCACCCGTATCCGACGCGGCCGGCTCGCCGTCACGGCCCTCGCCGCCTCGACCCTGCTGTTGCCCGCCTGCGGTGCCGAGGTCGAGCCGGCCGACGAGGGCGCGGGCGCCGGCTCCGCCGGGGCGGCCGAGACCGTGACCGTGGAGCGCTGCGGCGAGGACGTCGCGTACCGGCGCCCTGAGCGGGCCGTCGTCTACGAGGGCGGCAGCGCGGACAAGATGTTCGCGCTCGGCCTGACCGAGCACGTACTCGGCTACGTCATGCCGCCGGCCAACCCGCCGGTCGAGGAGTCGCCGTGGGCCGACGAGTACGCCCGCGTCGAGATGCTCAGCGACGACCTGCTCAACCGCGAACTCGTGGTGGACGCCCGGGCCGACCTCGTGGTCGCCGGCTGGCGGTCCGGGTTCAGCGAGGAGCGCGGCATCACCCCCGAGATCCTCGACGGCCTTGGCGTCCAGAGCTTCATGCACAGCGAGACTTGCTACAACTACCCGGGCCACCCTGCGGAGTTCACCCCCTTCGAGGGCCTCTACCACGACCTGGAACTGCTCGGCCGGATCTTCGGTGTCGAGGACCGGGCGGCCGAGGTCGTCGCCGGGCTGCGCGAGCGGGTCGCCGCCGTGGCGGACCAGGCGCCCGACGGCCGGCGGCCCCGGGTCTTCGTCTACGACTCGGGCACCGACCAGCCGTTCACCTCGGGCAACCAGGCCCCACCCCACGAGATCATCGAGACCGCGGGCGGCGAGAACGTCTTCGCCGACCTCAGGGACCGCTGGACCACGGTCGGTTGGGAGGCGGTGGTCGAGGCCGAGCCGGAGGTGATCGTGGTCCTCGACTACCAGGACCAGCCCGTCGAGGAGAAGATCGAGTTCCTGCGTACCTCCCCCGTCACCTCGGAACTGCCCGCGGTCCGCGAGGACAACTTCTACGTCCTCGACTACAACGAGGCGATCAGCGGCCCCCGGATCGTGGACGGCGCCGAGGGCTTCGGCGAGTACCTGCGCACCGCCGACCTCGGCCTCGAGTAGCCGTCCCGGGGCGGGACGCGACGCGCCCCGCCCAGGACCGACCGGCGGATCAGGACGCGGACAGCTCACCGCGCACGGTGCGCGCCGCCGACACCAGGTTCGCCAGGGAGGCGCGGGTCTCCGCCCAACCGCGGGTCTTCAGGCCGCAGTCCGGGTTCACCCAGAGCCGCTCGGCCGGGATGGCCCGCAGCCCGGTGCGCAGCAGGTCGGCCGCCTCCCGGGCGCTCGGCACCCGCGGCGAGTGGATGTCGTAGACGCCGGGGCCCGCCTCGCGCGGGTAGCCGTGCGCGGCGAGCTCCCTGGCGACCTGCATGTGCGAGCGGGCGGCCTCCAGGCTGATCACGTCGGCGTCGAGGTCGTCGATGGCCTGGACGACGTCGCCGAACTCGGCGTAGCACATGTGGGTGTGGATCTGGGTGTCGGGACGCACGCCGCCGGTGGTGAGCCGGAACGCCTCCGTGGCCCACGCCAGGTACCCGGCCCGGTCGGCGGCCCGCAGCGGGAGCGTCTCGCGCAGCGCCGGCTCGTCCACCTGGATCACCGAGGTGCCCGCCGCCTCCAGGTCGGTCACCTCGTCGCGCAGCGCGAGCGCCACCTGGCGCGCGGTGTCGCCGAGTGGCTGGTCGTCGCGGACGAACGACCAGGCGAGCATGGTCACGGGCCCGGTGAGCATGCCCTTCACCGGCCGCTCGGTGAGGGACTGGGCGAACGTCGTCCAGCGCACCGTCATCGGCTCGGGGCGGGAGATGTCGCCGGCCAGGATCGGCGGCCGGACGTAGCGGGTGCCGTACGACTGCACCCAGCCGTGCCGGGTGGCGAGGTAGCCGGTGAGCCGCTCGGCGAAGTACTGCACCATGTCGTTGCGTTCGGCTTCGCCGTGCACCAGCACGTCGAGACCGGCCCGCTCCTGGAAGGAGACCACCTCCCGGATCTCGGCCTCGATGCGCTCCTCGTAGCCGGCGGTGTCGAGGTGGCCGGCGCGCAGGTCGGCGCGGGCCGCGCGCAGTTCGCCGGTCTGCGGGAAGGAGCCGATGGTCGTGGTCGGCAGCAGCGGCAGGCCGAGGTGGGCGCGCTGGGCGGCGGCCCGCTCCGGATAGGGCTCGGGGCGGCGCGCGTCGGCCTCGGTCACCGCGCCGGCGCGGGCCCGGACGGCCGGGTCGTGGGTGATGGGGGAGCCGGCCCTGGACGCCAGATCGGCGCGGTTGGCGGCGAGTTCGGCCGCGATGGTGTCGGTGCCGTGGGCCAGGCCCCTGGCGAGGGTGACGACCTCGGCGGACTTCTGCCGGGCGAAGGCCAGCCACCGCACGATCCCCGGGGCGATGTCCCGCTCGGCCGCCGCGTCCAGCGGGACGTGGAGGAGGGAGCAGGAGGCGGCGACGTCGACCCGGTCGGCCAGGCCGAGCAGGGTGCCGAGGGTGGTGAGCGACTTCGCCAGGTCGTTGATCCAGATGTTGCGGCCGTCGACCACTCCCGCGACCAGCCGCCTGCCGGGCAGCCCGCCGGCGGCCGCCAGCGCTTCCAGGTTGGCCGCGGCGGCGCCGGTGAAGTCCAGGGCGAGCCCGTCGACCGGTGCCTTGGCCAGCACCGGCAGGGCGTCGCCGAGCCGGTCGAAGTAGGAGGCGACCAGCACCCTGGGCCGGTCGGCCAGGGTGCCGAGCGCGCGGTAGGCGCGGGCCGCCGCGGCCAGTTCGTCCGGGGTGCGGTCCTGGACCAGCGCCGGCTCGTCGAGCTGCACCCACTCCGCGCCGGCCGCCCGCAGGTCGGCCAACACCTCGGCGTACACCGGCAGCAGGCGGTCGAGCAGCGCCAGCGGCTCGAAGTCCGCCGGCGCGCCGGGCGCCGGCTTGGCGAGCAGCAGGTAGGTGACGGGGCCGACGAGCACGGGGCGGGCCGTCAGACCGAGGGCCAGGGCCTCCCCGAGCTCGCCCACCTGCTTGGCGGAGTCGGCGGCGAACACTGTGTCCGGGCCCAACTCGGGCACCAGATAGTGGTAGTTGGTGTCGAACCACTTGGTCATCTCCAGCGGCGCGACGTCCTGGGTGCCGCGCGCCATGGCGAAGTACCCGTCCAGCTGGTCGGCGGCGACGGCTTCGCGGTGCCGGTCGGGGATGGCGCCGACCATGACGGAGGTGTCCAGGACGTGGTCGTAGAACGAGAAGTCGCCGGTCGGTACCTCGTCGACGCCGGCCTCGGCCAGCTGCCGCCAGTTGGCGCGGCGCAGTTCGGCGGCGGTGGCCAGGAGGGCGTCGGCGGTGACGCGGCCCTGCCAGTAGCCCTCGATCGCCTTCTTCAACTCCCGGCCCTGTCCCTGGCGGGGGTAGCCGTACACGGTGGCCCGTGCTGCCGCGTGCTTGCTACTCATGGAGATCTCCTTCGCGAGACGAATCCCTGAGATCCCGGCGACGGGACGAGAACGCGAAGGGGTGAGAGACGGGACGGCACGCCCCGTGTCTACGCCGACCCGCCCTCGGGGTCACCGGGATGTCCGCGCACGGGTGGTCCGTGTGCGGGCAGTTGGCAGGTCTTCGGACTCGCGGGCCCGCCCTCCTGACCGGAGGACACCTACTGGCCGTCGCTTCCCAGGCCCCGTTCGTCGGGCCCAGTGCGTATGACGGCGGTCGTTCCCACTCACCGCTGCGGGGCAGTCCCGGATTCCCACCGGGTTCCCTCTTGCGACGCCTCCCGCCTGGCGGACGGGGCGAACCAGCTGCGGGAACAGCCTACGGTGCCGGCCGGCCCTCCGCCGCGCCCCGTCCGTCATCCGGAAGACGCCCACGCCCTCGCTTATCGGGCGGCCCGAACTCAACGCCGGCCGTGCCACCCTCGTCGAGACTGTTCTCCAGCCCTACCGCCCGTCCGCCGTGCTTCCTAGGACTGCCGAACAGAGTGGTGATCACGAGCACGCGAAACTTATTGCCGTATTTTGCGGTCATCGCCCGCTTGGCGGTGCGCAACTCACCCCCGGACAGCACCCGTGCCACCCCGGGCCGCCACGGTCCCATCGGCGTTCCATCGAACGTCGAAGGTGCGATCTCGACCCGAGGATTGCGACGGATCCGTCCAACCTTCCACGAGCGAACGGGCGTGTACCCGTACCAATGGCGGCCAGCAGGTGCCAGCCACACCGGCGTCGACGTCGCGGAGCCATCTCGACGAAACGTGCGCAGCGCGAAAACTGGTCACCGTCGGGATCATCACGAAACGCCACGGCGCCCCCTATCCCATACCAACACCACCGTCGAGTCCGGTTGGTGAAAGCTGCACAGCACGACGGCTCCGCCAAGCGTCTTGACGAGGCCGTTCGCTGTTCCCCCCCAAGCTGACGGGGGTACCGTCCTGAATGCCTAAGTTCAGAACGGAGTTCAGCATGCCACATGCTGCCGACGATCACACCGGCGCGCGGATCGCCGACTACCGGAAGCTACGTCATCTCACGCAAGTGGGCTTGGCTCAACGGGCGTTCGTCGCCCGAAGCACGATCGCGAAGATTGAGGCCGGCCTCTCGCCCGCGACTCCCGGTGTCGTAGCCGCTATCGCCCGCGCGCTCGAAGTAGATGTTGCCGTGCTCAACGGCCAGCCCTACGTCGAGGAGATGCGGCAAGACCAACTCGACCGCATGATCGCGCCACTCGCCTACTCCCTCGACATGTACGACCTCGGCCCCGATCTCAGCATTCAACCGCGCCCGCTGCCGCAGGTCGCCGCGGAAGTCGACGGCCTGTGCAAGGCGGCCTGCGCGACCGAGTACACCCGGACCGGCGAGCGACTGCCCGGCCTGCTTGCCGAACTCACCACCATCATCAGCGGTTTGCCGGAGGGAGCGGAGCGACGCCGCGCCGCCACCCAGCTCGCGTGGTGCTACTGGGTGGCCTACGAGTTCGCGTACCGCCTCGGCTTCCACCACCTCGCCGCGATCGCCCTCGAACGCATGGGCTACATGGGTGATCAGGCCCAGGACCCGCTGCTACTGGCCCTCCGGCTCCAACGCCGCTCCAGCATGCTGCTGCGTCGCGGCGACAACCCGATGGCGCTGCGAGTCCTCGACCGCGCCCACCAGTTGGTGGAACAACACGACGAACCTGGCTCGGTCCCCGCGCTCGCCGTGTCCGGAAGCCTCCACCTGGCCGGAGCCATCGCCACGGCGCAGGCGAAGAACGTCGAGGACGTGAAGGAGCGGATGAAAGAGGCCCGGTCGGTTGCCGAGCGCGTCGGCAGGGATGTGCCACTGGTGTACTGGGCGTCGTTCGGACTGACCAGCGTGCGGCACTTCGAGGTCGCCACCGCCGTGGAGCTGGGGAAGCTCGGCGAGGCGATGAAGTCCGCGCGTAAGGTGCGGTTTCCAGCGGATCACCCGCGCATGCGAGTCGGCCGGTATCACATCGAGCTGGCCCGTGCGTACTCACAGATGGGGCGCGCTGAGGCCGCGCAGAAGGAGCTGTTCAAGGCTCGGGAGGCAGCACCGCAGCAGGCGCGATATCACCCGCTGATGAGGGAGACGGTGGGCGTGCTCGTGCGCCGGTCCCGAAGGGTCCCGGGCACGTTGACGTCGCTGGCGGCGTGGGTGGGGATGTAGGAGCCCTCCGAGGACACCCCCTGGTGTTCCCAGTTCGGGGAACAGCAGGGCTTGCCGCTTCGGTAACGCTGTGACGGTCAGCACATGAACTGTCACAGGAGCCGATCATGGCGACCGCATCGCTGCCCGACTGGATCCGGCCCGCGCGTTGTGGCGCCCGGACGTTACCGGCTGGGCGTTGGTTCGACGTGGTGCAGGTGCCGAGTCTGGCCTCCGTCTATGTGCTGGGTCGGCTGGACACACGCACTGGTCCGGTGGTGGAGGTCCAGGAACACGGCGTCGTGTGCTGGCTGGTGCCGCCGCGCGGCGGGTGTCTCACCGACGCCGGCGCGTTGCGTGCGGCGCTGGAGGCGACGTTGCTCGCGCCGGCCCCCGAGCTGGCCGAGCCCGAGTGGTTCGTTGTCATGACGGGCCGTGAAGGGCCCGTCAGCCACAGTGAGCCGGTGACCTGCGGCTACTGCAACCACGGCATCGTGGCTGACGACGACCACGCGGTCGACTGCTGTTGGCGCCCGGGGAAGGCGGCCGCGCGGTGAGCGCGCTGGCCGAGGGCGAGGCCGCCGTGCCGCTGCCGGTACCCGCCCTCGCCGAGCTGAACCGGTGGCAGCTCCAGGGGCTGGTGTGCGCCTGGTGCGCCGAGGTGCTTTTCCCGCGCAGCTACTTCAGGCTCGGCACCGTCCGCGACACCGAGGGCTGGACCTACGACCTGTACGTCTGCGAGCCGTGTGTCCTGGCCGCCGTCGAGAAGGCGCTGGCCGATGCCCCGTGATCGCGCCCGTCACCGCCGACCACGCCGCATTCCCCTGGCGACGGTCGGGTACCTGCTCGCCCTCGGCTGGGTCGCCGGCTACCTGTGCGCCGTGCTGCTCCAGATGGCACTGACCGGGTGACCGCACACTGCGACGGTAGGTACGCGAAACGCCCGGGGAAGTGGGCCTACCGTCACAGGATCAGCCGTCGAGGTGGACGGCGGCCCGCAGGGGGAGTTCGGTGACCGAGGTGCCGATCAGCACCTCGTAGGCGCCGGGTTCGTAGGACCAGCCGTCCGGTCGCCAGTCGGCGAAGGCGCGGCGGGGGAGCGGGATCGCGAGGGGGACGGTCTCGCCGGCCTCGGCGTGGACGACGGTGTGGGCGGCGAGCCAGCGCACCGGGCGGTCGACGGTGGAGTCCGGGCGGGCGAGGTAGACCTGGACGACCTGCTTGCCGGGCCTGGCGCCGGTGTTGGTCGCGGTGAGGCGAACAGTGTGGTGCTCGGCGTCGGGGGTGACGGTCGGGTCGGCGAGGCGCCAGCTGGTGTAGCCGAGGCCGGCGCCGAAGGGGAAGGCCGGCTCGGTGCCGGCCCTGAGCCAGGCGCGGTAGCCGATGTGGATGCCCTCGTCGTAGCGGAGCACGCCGTCGGCGGGGGTGGTGTCGAGGACCGGCACCTCCTCGGCGCTGGCCGGCCAGGTGGTGGGGAGCCGGCCGCCCGGCTCGGCGTGGCCGAGGAGGACGTCGGCGAGCGCGTTGCCCATCTCCTGGCCGCCGAAGTAGCCGACGAGCAGCGCCGCGACGTCGTCCCGCCACGGCATCAGCACCGGGGAGCCGGCGTTGACGACCACCACGGTGGGGGTGCCGGTGGCGGCCACCGCGCGGACCAGGTCGTCCTGCCGGCCGGGGAGCAGCAGGTCGGCGCGGTCGAAGCCCTCCGACTCGACCTGGGAGTTGGTGCCGACGACGACGATGGCGACGTCGGCCTCGGCGGCCGCGCCCGCGGCCTCGGCGATCAGTGCCTGGGGGGCGGTGTCGGCCGGCTCGGTGCCGAGGGTGATGCCGAAGGTGCCGCCCATGCTGGCGTCCCGCGAGGTCAGGTCGAAGGCGACGCGCACCGAGAGCGGGGTGCCGGCGACGGTGGCGACCGGGGCGGTGACCGAGGGCGGGGCCAGCAGGGCGGCGCCGAGGTCCGTCCCGACGGCGACGCCGGTGCCCTCGTGGAGCGGTTCGCCGTCGACGGAGATCCGTCCGGTGCCGACGGAGGCGAAGCCGAGGCGCACCGTCTCGGTGGCCTCGGGGGTCCAGCCGAGGGTGAGTTCGACGGTGGCGGCGGTCGCGACGGGGGCGTCGCCGCCGAAGTAGACCAGCGCGGTGGAGCGGCGGTCCTCGCGGAAGAGTTCCGCCCCGGCGGCGTCGAGGAAGCGGACGAGCATGCCGGGCCCGCCGGTCGCCGGGTTGACGATCCGCTCCAACGGCAGCTCGGCCAGCCCGTGTTGGGCGACGGCGCCGAGGGTGTGGGTGAGTTCCGCGTCCGGCAGGGCGGCGCGCAGGCCGTCGAGCGGGCTGACCACCCGCTCCGGCAGCACGGTCGCCGAGCCGCCGCCCTGGGTGCGGGCGTGCCGGGCGTTCTGGCCGATGACCGCCACCCGCCGCAGCCGGGCGGAGTCCAGGGGGAGGACGCCGTCGTTGGCGAGGAGCACCGTGCCCTCGGCGGCGGCCCGCCGGGCGAAGGCCACGCCGTCCACCGCCGGCGGCGGCGTGGCGGGCTCGAAGCCGTCGAGCGCGCCGACGCGGGCGGCGAGGAGGAGGATGCGCCGCACCTTGCGGTCGACGACGGCCTCGTCGATCCGCCCGTCGCGGACCGCCGCCACCAGGGCCGGGCCCCAGGGTCCTTTCGGGCCCGGCATGACCAGGTCCTGTTCGGCCTCGGCCGACGCCAGCGAGCGGACCGCCGTCCAGTCGCTGACGACCACGCCGTCGAAGCCCCACTCGGACTTCAGCGGGGTGGCCAGCAGTTCGTGTTCGGTCGCGGTGACGCCGTTGATCGCGTTGTACGCCGACATCACCGACCAGGCCCGCGCCTCCACCACGGCCTTCTCGAAGGCGAGGAGGTAGAGCTCGCGCAGCGCCCGCTCCGAGACCTCGGTGCTCGCCGTGAACCGCTCGGTCTCGTAGTCGTTGGCGACGTAGTGCTTGGGCGTGGCGGCCACGCCGTGGTCCTGGAGGCCGCGGACGAAGGCGGCGGCCAGGTCGGCGGTGAGGACCGGGTCCTCGCTGAACGCCTCGAAGTGCCGGCCGCCCAGCGGGGACCGGTGCAGGTTGATCGTCGGGCCGAGGACCACGTCCACCCCCTTGCGGCGGGCCTCGGCCGCGAGGACCGCGCCGTAGTGGTAGGCGATGTCCGGGTCCCAGGAGGAGGAGAGCGCGGTCGCCGACGGCAGGTTGAGCGAGGGCGACCGCTCGTCCCAGACCTCGCCCCGCACCCCCGAGGGGCCGTCGGACATCACGATCCGGCGCAGGCCGATCTCCTCGACCGGCCAGGTCGTCCAGAAGTCCCGGCCGGTCAGCAGCCTGACCTTGGTCTCCAGGGACAACTCGGCGACCAGCCGGCGCAGTTCCGGGGAGTCGAGGTCGAGGGGGGTGGGCATGGGGGTCCTCTCCAGGATCGCGGGTTACGTGGTCAGTCGCCGACGCGCGTGACGCGGACGGCCATGAACTGCCGGCCGGGCAGCTCGACGCGCAGGCTGCCGCTCGCCGCGTCGGCGACGCGGTCGACCGTCATGCCCCAGGTGTCGAGCACGTCGACCGCGAACCGGCCGCCGGCCGGCAGCACGACGTTGCGGAAGCGGGGGCGGTTGAAGCCGAGGTAGATCAGCTCGTAGGCGCCGGCGACGCCGCCGCGCGGGGCGTCCCACTCGGAGGGCAGCGGATCGAGGACGCCGGTGGGCGACCCGGCGACGACGTCCGCCAGGAACGCGATGCGGGCCGGGCTGTCGCCGACGAGCTCGCCGCCCTTCGACCACCACAGCTCCTCGGCGTCGTTGAGGTACGTCTCGCCGTGCCCCACGTACCCGCCGCGGACCGCGCCCTCCCAGAACCGCCGCACCATCTCCTCGCCGGTGATGTTGCCCCAGCCCTGGTCGATGTCGCCCTCGTAGCCGCACTCGTCGACCACCACGGGCTTGCCCCACCGCTCCCGCCACTCGTCGGTGTTCTCGGCGGTGCGGTAGACGTCGACGCGCTGGACGCTGGCGTGCGTCACCCAGGTCCTGCCGTGGTCGTAGAAGCCGAAGCAGTTGTGGATCGAGGTGAGGTGTCCCGCCGGGTCCTCCGCGCCGACCAGGGCGGCAAGGCGTTCCCAGTCGTCCTCGGTCTTGCTCCGCACCAGGTCGTACTCGTTGGCCATCGCCCACCACACGTTGGAGAACGCCGCGAGCCGCCGCACCACATAGCGGACGAAGCGGTCGTCGGCGGCCCTGCCGAGGTCGGCGAAGCCCCAGCGGTCATAGGGGTGGAAGAGGATGACGTCGGCCTCGATCCCCGACTCCCGCAGGGCGCGCACCTCGTCCTCGAACCGGCGGAAGAACCGCGGGTCGAACCGGGTGGTGTCCCATCCCTCGGCCACCGAGCCGGGGAACGGATAGAGCTCGGGCTCCTCCGTGTTGTAGAGGTACGCCTTCGGCAGCACGCACATCCGCACCTTGGTGAAGGCGCTGGCCGCCAGGGCGCGGCGGGTCGCGGCGCGCAGCCGCTCAGGCTGGTGGGTCCACGCGTAGGCGGTGGTGCCGATCGGCAGGTGGCGGGTGCCGTCCGCGTGCGCGAAGTGGAACCCGTCGACGCGCACCGGGCCGTGCTGGCCGGGGGCGGCCGGGCCGCTGGTGAAGCGGCCGGTGAGGCCGTCGAGGGAGCGGGCGGTGGACGAGATGGTGAACGTCCAGGACGCGGCGCGGTCCGGCATGAACCGGATCCGGTAGGTGCCGTCGCCGTCGTAGAAGCCGCCGACCCGGAGTTCGCGCTCCCCGTCGGCGAACGTCGCGGTCAACTCGACGTCGACGAACGGGTTGCCGTGCGCCGGCCCGTCGATCTCGATCTCGAACGCGTCCCACTGGGCGCAGCCGGCCGGGTGCCGCGCCGTGGCGGAGCCGCGCGGCACCTCGGCGCCCTCGTACGCCGGGTCGGGCGCGATCGGCGGCTCCTCGGGGCGCGGGTCGCCGGCGCCGTGGTCCTCGACGGCGGCCAGCTCCGCGAAGAGCCGCTCGACCAGGGCGGGATCGGCGGTGGCCGCGGTGTCGTGCTCGACCACCACGCCGACCGGCATCCCCCGGATCTGGTCGAGCATCGGCGAGTTGACGACGCCCGGCAGGTACCTGGCGAGGACGGCGCGCGCGGCCGCGTTCTCCAGCACGGCCGAGATCTTGGACGTGGGCGTGAACATGCTCTGTCGCATCTCCTGTCTCAGGCCGAGAGCCGGTGCCGCTCGGCCCGGCGCCGCTCCTGGGCGGCCGGGTCGGGGACCGGCGAGGCCAGCAGCAGCCGCTGGGTGTAGGGGTGGGTGGGGGCCGAGGTGACCTCGGCGCCGGGACCGGTCTCGACGATCTCGCCGTGGTAGAGCACCGCGACCCGGTGGCTGATGTGCCGGACCACGCTCAGGTCGTGCGACACGAACAGGTAGGCGACGCCGGTGCTCTCCTGGATCTCGACGAACAGGTCGAGCACGTGCGCCTGGGTGGAGAGGTCGAGCGCCGAGACCGGCTCGTCGCACACGATCAGCCGGGGCCCGAGCGCCAACGCCCTGGCGATCGCGATCCGTTGCCGTTGGCCGCCGCTGAACTCGCGGGGCAGCCGGTCCCCGGCGTCGCTCGGCAGCCTGACCCGCTCCAGCAGTTCGCGCACCCGCCTGGCGGCGTCCCGCGCCGAGACGCCGCGCACGCTCAGCGGCTCGGCGAGGATCTCGGCGATCCGCATGGAGGGGTTGAGCGACGTGTAGGGGTCCTGGAAGACGACCTGGATGTCGGAGGCGAGGGCCCGGCGCTCGGCCCGGCCCGCCCGGGTGATGTCCCGGCCGTCGAAGCGGATCGTGCCGGACGTGACGGGGGCGAGCCCCAGCACGGCCCGGCCCAGCGTGGTCTTCCCGGAACCCGACTCCCCGACGAGCCCGACGGTCTCGCCCGGCCGCACGTCGAGGCCGACGCCCTTGAGGGCCCGGAACGGCGCGCTGCGCCAGCCCCGCACGGGGAAGTCGACGACCAGGTCTTCGACGGCGAGCACAGCCTCGACGGCGAGCAGTGGCGATGTCATGCCGTGACCTCCGTGGTCGTGGGCGCCCGGTAGGCGGCCCGGGGTGGCGCCCCCTCGAGGGTGGCGCCGAGGAGTTGCCGGGTGTAGGGGTGCCGGGGGTTCGCGAAGATCTCCCGGACGGCCGCCACCTCGACGAGCCGCCCCTCGCGCATCACCGCGACCCGGTCGCACACGTCCGCGACCACGCCGAGGTTGTGCGTCACGAGGAGCAGCGCCATCTCGTGCTCCTGCTGGAGGCCCCGGATCAGGTCCAGGATCTCGGCCTGCACGGTGACGTCGAGGGCGGTGGTGGGCTCGTCGGCGATGAGCAGGTCGGGCTCGCACGACACGGCGCCGGCGATGAGCACCCGCTGCGCCATGCCGCCGGATATCTGGTGCGGGTAGGCGCCGAACGCGCGGCGCGGGTCGGGGATCCCCACCCTGGCGAGCAGGTCGAGCGCGCGGTCGCGGGCGGCGGCCCTGGACAGGCCGAGCCGGGTCCGCAGCGGCTCGACCAGCTGGTCGCCGACGGTGAACGAGGGGTCGAGGTTGCTCATCGGCTCCTGCGGCACATAGGCGATCCGGGTGCCGAGCAGCGCCTCGCGGGTGCGGTGGGGCGCGGTCGCCAGGTCGACGCCGTCGAACCGGATGGCGCCGGAGAGGACGGCGCCGCCCTCGGGCAGCAGGCCGAGCACCGAAAGGGCGGTCTGGGTCTTGCCTGACCCCGACTCGCCGACCAGGCCGAGCACCTCGCCGCGGGACACGTCGAGCGAGACGCCGTGCAGCACCGGCCGCCAGCCGCCGTGGCCGTCGCCGTAGCCGACGGAGAGCCGGTCGACCGCGAGCAGCGCGGACTCCGCGGCCGGCGCCACGAGTTCCGACGCGGGCTCGGCGGCGGGTGCGGGGGCCGGCGCGGTCCGCCGTGGGGTGGCGACCTGGTCCCCGCCCTGGAGGGCGTCCCGCACCGCGTTGCCGAGCAGCACCAGGGAGGCGCTGGTGAGGCTGAGCAGCAGCCCCGACCAGAGCAGGATGCCGGGCGCCCGGTAGATGTTCTGGAAGCCCTCGTTGAGGATCATGCCCCAGCTCGGCCTGGTGAGGTCGCCGAGCCCCAGGAACTCGAGGCCGGCCTGGATGGCGATGGCCAGGCTGGCCACCATGGCGGACTGGATGACGATCGGCCCGCGGACGGCGCGCAGCACGTGCCGCGCGATGATCCGGCGGTCGGAGAGGCCGGCGACCCGCGCCGCGTCGACGTAGAGCTCGTTGCGCACCGACACCACGGAGGACCGCACCAGGCGGTGGAACGAGGGCGCGAGCAGCACCCCGAAGACGCCCATCGAGATCCAGATCGAGGGACCGACCGCGGCCCTGACCGCCAGCAGCACCATCACGCCTGGCAGCGCCATCACCAGGTTGGTCAGCCAGCCGGAGACGCCGTCGACCCAGCCGCCGTAGTAGCCGGCGATCAGCCCGGAGGGCACGCCGACGGCCAGCGCGACGGCCAGCGCGAACGCCCCGCCGAGCAGGCTGAGCTGGCCGCCGTGGAGCAGCCGGGAGAGCAGGTCGCGGCCGGCGCTGTCGCCGCCGAGCGGATGGTCGGCCGACATCGGCGCGAGGACGTCGGCCAGGGACGAGTCGTTCGGGCCGTGGGCGGTCAGCAGGGAGGCGAGGGCCGCGCTGAGCACGATGAGCAGCAGCACGGCCGCGGCCACGGCGCCCAGGGGGTTTCTGAGGACCCGCGCGGTCAGCCCGCGTCGTTCGACGGGACGGTCGGTGGCGACGGCGGGGGTCGCGGGAGCTTCGATGGTCATCGGATCCGCGCCTTCGGGTTGAGGTAGCCCACCGCGATGTCGATGAGCAGGTTGACGACGGTCACGAGGACGACCGTTACGACGACGACGCCCATCACCATGGGGATGTCGCCCCGGGTGGTGGCGTTGACCGCGAGCAGCCCGATGCCCGGCAGGGCGAAGATCTGCTCCACGAAGACGGCCCCGCCCATCAGCCCGACGAACTGCAGGGCGAGCACGGTGAGCCCGGGCCCGCTCGCGTTGCGCAGTGCGTGGCGGAGCAGCACCCGGTGGCGCGGCAGCCCCCGGCTGCGCAGGGTGCGGATGTAGTCCTGGCGCAGCACGTCGATCATGGCGCCGCGGATCTGCTGGGTCGTCGAGGCGACCGCGCCGATCGAGAGTGCCGCGATCGGCAGCGTGATGGTGGAGAGCCAGCCGGCGACCGAGAGCGAGAACGGCACGTAGCCGGTGGCGGGGAACCAGCCGAGCTCGACGGCGGCGACGAGCGCGAGCAGCAGCGCGATCCAGAAGCCGGGCAGCGCGTAGCCGGCCACCGAGAGGAGCTGCACGGTGCGGTCGAGCCAGCCGCGCCGCACCGCGGCCGCCGTGCCGAGCAGCACCGAGACGATGGCGACCACCAGGGTGGTGCCGATGACCAGGGTGAGGGTGACCGGCAGCCGGGTGCCGAGCGCCTGGGCCACCGGCTCGCCGGTGAACCAGGAGCGGCCGAAGTCGCCGCCGAGCGCCGAGCCGAGCCAGTCGAGGTACCGGGTGACCAGCGGCTCGTCGAGGCCGAGTTCGCTCGACTTCGCCGCCACCTGGTCCTCGGTGGCCATCTGGCCGAGCAGCCGGCGGGCGATGTCGCCGCCGGAGAGGAACATGGTGGCGTACGCGATCCCGCTGATCACGAAGAGCAGAACGACGCCGGCCGCCAGTCTTCTGACGATGTAGGAGAGCATGGGTTGTCGTCCTCCCCGGTCACGCCGACGGCGTGTAGTTGTAGACGGAGGGCACGTTCTGCTGCGTCTGGAGCACCACGTCCGTGCCGTCGTTGACCGCGTAGGTCTCGTCGATCCAGAACCAGGGGGCGAACCAGGCGTTGTCCACCAGGTACCGGTTGATCTCGCCGAAGAGCTCGGCCTGTTCGGCGTCGTTGGCCGCGGGCACGGCGTCGATCAGCGCGCTGAGCTCGGGGTCCTGGGCGCCGAACGGGTTCCAGGCGGACTCGGGCGCCAGATAGGAGTTGACGAGCGTCCAGTCGACGGGGGCGCCGAGGAACATGAAGCTCATCGGGTAGTCGCCGGCGAGCATCCGGCTGATCAGGTCCTGGCCGGCGTCCTCGTAGGTGACGCGGACGCCGATCTCGGCGAGCGACTGCCGGATGATCTGGAGCGTCGGCTGGTCGAAGAACGCGCTCGTCGGCATGGTGATGTCGAAGCCGTCCGCGTAGCCGGCCTCGGCCATCAACTCGCGGGCCAGCTCGGGGTCGTAGTCGTAGGTGTCGTTGAGCGCGGGGTCGTAGGCGGGCGACGCCTCGCTGAAGATCTGCTGGGTGCGGGCGCCCTGCCCGTCGTACAGCGCGTCGAGGATGCGCGGCCCGTCGAAGGCGTGGTTGATCGCCCGGCGGACCCGCTCGTCGCCGAGGGCCGGTATCACCGAGCCGTCGCGGTCGAAGATGATCAGGCCGACCCAGGACACGTGGACGTCGGGCCTGACGATCTCAAGACCGGTCCGCTCCGCCTCGTTGACGTTGTTGCGGTTGCTCAGGTTGCCCGCGTCGATCTGGCCGGTCTTCAGGGCGTTGAGCAGTCCGGTCTCGTCGGGGAAGACGTCGAAGGTCAGCTTCTCGTAGTGCTGGAGGTCCGGGTTCCAGTAGTCGTCACGGCGGGTGAAGACGTACGAGGACCCCTGGACCGTCGCCGACGTGTCCATCACGTAGGGCCCGGAGCCGGCGGGCACCGTGGCCAGGTCCTGCGAGTCGAACGCGGCGGGGGAGGCCATCAGCCCGGCCGCGTCCCCGAGGTGGACGAGGAGCGACGGGTCGGGCGCGCTCAGGCGCAGTTCTATGTGGGTCGGGTCCACCACCCTGGCCTCCTCCAGGAGGCCCAGGTAGTGGCCGAGCGGGCCGGTGCCGTCCCGGAAGCGCTCCAGGTTCTGCTTGGCCACCTCGGCGTCGAACTCGACGCCGTCGCTGAACGTCACGTCGTCCCGGAGCGTCATCGAGAGCACGGTCCTGCTGTCGTCGTACGACCACTCCGTGGCCAGCATCGGCGCCAGGTCTCCGTCGGGTTCGCGCAGCAGCAGGGTGTCGTAGGCGGCCTGGAAGTAGGGCACGTAGTTGGCGTCCCCGGCCTGGGCGGGGTCGAAGGAGGCCGGGACCACCGTGCTGCCCAGCACGAGGTCGTCGGCCGAGCCCCGGCCCTGCCCGACGTAGCCGGCGCAACCCGTCAACATCAGCCCGACGGCGGCGACCATGCCGATCGCGCTGCGCGTTCGTCGCAAAGAACGCATAAGGTGACTCCTCGGCTTATTACGTCATCGTAATTTTCTGTCACAGGCCGGGTGATATGTGCCGGTGCTGGACGGTGGCACGGATCGTAGGTCGAGCATCGGTGGGTCGCAAGACTATTCGGGGATTGAATATTTACTCAAGGGTTCGGAACGGCTTGGGCTTGACGATGTTCCGGGGCGCGCCGCACTATCGGGGGTAATAAACATCAGAGATTGAATGGATATTCACATGCTGTGCTCTGATCCCCCCACGGCGGCGCGCTACCGCGAGCTGCGGCGGACCATCCGCGCCGAGCGGCCCGACCTGGCCGCGCTCCGGCTGCGGGCCATGTCCACCGAAGTCCGCCTCCAGGTGCTGGAGATGATCGACCGGGCCGGCATGGGGCACATCGGCGGCGACTTCTCCGTCACCGACATCCTGGTGACGCTCTTCGGCGCCGTCCTCGACGTGGACCCCGAGCACCTGGACGCGCCCGCCCGCGACCGGTTCATCCTCAGCAAGGGGCACAGCGCCGCCGCCCTCTACGCGACCCTCGCGCACTGCGGCTTCTTCCCGCGGGCCGAGCTGGCCGGCTTCGCCGCCCCGCACTCCGACCTGAACGGACACCCCAACCGCCGCAAGGTCCCCGGCGTGGAGACCAACACCGGCCCACTCGGCCACGGCCTCCCGGTGGCCGTCGGCGCCGCCCTCGGCGCCCGGCTGCGCGGCGACGCCAGCCGCACCTTCGTCGTCCTCGGCGATGGCGAACTCCAGGAGGGCAGCAACTGGGAGGCCGCGATGGCCGCCGGCCACTTCGGGCTCGGCTCGCTCACCGCCGTCGTCGACCGCAACCGGCTCCAGCAGGGCGCCCGCACCGAGGACACCGTCGGCCTCGACCCGCTGACGGACCGGTGGACCGCCTTCGGCTGGGAGGCGCGCGAGGTGGACGGCCACGACCACGCCGCGCTGCGCGCCGCCCTCGCCCCCTCCACCACCGGGCGCCCCGTCGCCCTCGTCGCCCACACCGTCAAGGGCAAGGGCGTGTCGTTCATCGAGGACCGCGCCGAGTGGCACCACAAGGTGCCCGACCAGGACCAGGTCCGCGCCGCCGTGAAGGAGCTCAGCAGGTGACCGAGACCATCGCCCCGCCGCTCGCCGACGCCCCGGCGTACGACTGCCGGGGGACCTTCGCCGCGGAGCTGGCCGCCCTGGCCCGCGAGGACGACCGGGTGGTCGTCGTCTGCAACGACTCGGTCGGTTCAAGCAACCTGGCGGCCTTCCGCGAGGAGTTCCCCGACCGGCTGATCAACGTCGGCATCGCCGAGCAGAACATGGTCGGCGTCGGCGCCGGGCTGGCCAACGCCGGGTTCGTCCCCTTCGTCTCGGCCGCCGGCCCCTTCCTCACCGGCCGCGCCCTGGAGCAGATCAAGGCCGACGTCGCCTACAGCGGGCTCAAGGTCGTCCTGTGCGGGCAGAGCCCCGGCATGGCCTACGGCGAGCTGGGCCCCACCCACCACTCGATCGAGGACCTGTCCTGGCTGCGGGCCGTCGCCGACCTCTCCGTCGTCGTGCCCACCGACCGCGCGCAGACCAGGGCCGCCGTCCGCTGGGCCCACGCCCACGAGGGCCCGAGCTATCTGCGGATCCCGCGGTTCAGGGTGCCCGACGTGGTCCCCGCCGGCGCGCCGTTCGCGCCCGGCCGGGCGCTGGTGCTGCGGGATGGCACCGACGTCACGCTGGTGGCCGTCGGCACCCTGGTCCCGCGGGCCCTCGCCGCCGCGGAGCGACTGGCCGCCGAGGGCGTCTCGGCCCGCGTCCTCAACACCCCGTTCGTCGACCCCCTGGACGAGGCCGAGGTGCTGCGGGCCGCAACGGAGACCCGCGGCATCGTCGTCGCCGAGGAGGCCACGCTCAGCGGCGGCCTCGGCGCCGCCGTCGCCTCGCTCACCGGCCAGCGGGCCCCCACTCCGCTGCGGCTGCTCGGCGTCACCGGCTTCGCGCCCACCGGCAGTGCGGAGCGGCTGCTCGAACACTTCGGGCTCACCGCCGACGGCATTCACCGCGCCGCGCGGGACGTGCTCGGGCTGCCCTCAGCGGACTCGTGACGACCGCGCGGCTCGCGCGCCCCGCGTAGGGTGCGGGGTGTGCCCAAGCGCCCAGACCTCACCGACCCGGATTCCGTGGACCGACTGCGCGTGATCGTGCGCGTGGCCCGGATGTACCACGAGCGCGGGATGCGGCAGGCGGAGATCGCCGGCACCCTCGGCCTCTCCCAGGCCAGGGTGTCCAGGCTGCTGCGCTCCGCGACCGAGCTCGGCGTGGTCAGGACCGTGGTGGTGGCGCCGCCAGGCATCCACAGCGACCTGGAGGACGCGCTCGCCGAGCGCTACCGGCTGACGGACGTCGTGGTCGTCGAGGGGGACGACCTGCCGGGCCACCCCGGCACCCTGCTGCGGGCCCTCGGCTCCGCCGCCGCCAGCTACCTGGAGACGGCCTTCCACCCCGGCGACCTGATCGGCATCTCCACCTGGAGCGAGACCCTGCTCGCCGCCGTCGAGTCCATGCAGCCGGCCAGGTCGCCGGGCGCCACCAAGGTGGTCCAGCTGATGGGCGGCGCCGGCGACCCCCAGGGCCAGGTCCAGGCCACCCGCCTCACCGCCGGGCTCGCCGAGGTCACCGGCGCCACCCCGCTGTTCGTCCGCGCCCCCGGCATGGTCGGCTCGATGGAGGCCCGGCTCTCGCTGCTCAACGATCCCGCGGTGCGCGAGGTCAGCCAGGCGTGGCAGCAGCTGACCGCCGTCCTGGTGGGCATCGGCAGCCTTGAGCCCTCGCCGCTGCTCCGGCTCAGCGGCAACGCGGTGACCGAGGAGGACATCGCGCGGCTCCGCGACCTGGGCGCGGTGGGCGACATCTGCCAGCGGTTCTTCGACGAGGACGGCGTCCACGTCGACGCCGGCCTCGGCGAACGCACCATCGGCATCCCCGTCGACCAGCTGCGCACCGTACCGCGCCGGATCGCCGTGGCCGGCTGGGAGCGCAAGTACACCGCGGTGCGCGCGGCGGTGCGCGGCCGCTGGATCACCGCCCTCGTCACCGACATCACCACGGCCCGCCGCCTGCTCGACGAGCCCTGACCCCGAGCAGCCATCGGGACGGCCCTGGCGGCCTGTTCGGGTGGCCCGCAGCTGTGGCGGCGCCCGAACGCGGGGGCGGCGGTGCAGCATTCAGCGGTCGTTACCGTCGACGCGCCCCCTCGGCGTGCCTCCCCGGAGGTGGAGACCGGCATGCAGGACACCCCGCTCGGCGCACCCGGCCACCCCCGCGACCTCGACGCCGACGAGCTCGCCGCCCTGGACGCCCACTGGCGCGCGGCCAACTACCTGACGGTCGGCCAGATCTACCTGCTGGCCAACCCGCTGCTCGCCGAACCGCTGCTCCCCGAGCACGTCAAGCCCCGGCTGCTCGGGCACTGGGGCACCTCGCCGGGACTCAACCTGGTGTACACCCACCTCAACCGGGCCATCTCGGCGCGCGACCTGGACGCCGTCTGCGTCTGGGGCCCGGGACACGGCGGGCCCGCCGTGCTGGCGGGCTCCTGGCTGGACGGCAGCTACGCGGACGCCTACCCGGACGTCACGCGTGACGCGGCCGGCATGGCCCGGCTGTTCCACCAGTTCTCCTTCCCTGGCGGCGTGCCGAGCCACGCCGCGCCCGACACCCCAGGGTCCCTCCACGAGGGCGGCGAACTCGGCTACTCGCTCGCCCACGCCTACGGCGCGGCGCTGGACAATCCGAACCTCCTGGTCGCCTGCGTGGTCGGCGACGGCGAGGCGGAGACCGGCCCGCTGGCCGCGGCCTGGCACTCCACCAAGTTCCTCGACCCGGTGCACGACGGCGCCGTGCTGCCCATCCTGCACCTCAACGGCTACAAGATCGCCAACCCCGCGGTGCTGGCCAGGATCCCCGAGGCCGAACTCGACGACCTGCTGCGCGGCCTCGGCCACCACCCGCTCCACGTCACCGGCGAGGAACCGGCGACCGTGCACCGGCTGCTGGCCCGCGCCATGGACACCGCACTCGACCGGATCGCCCACCTCCAACGCGCCGCCAGGGCCGGGGAAGCGTCCGGCGAGCGCCCCCGCTGGCCGCTGATCGTGCTGCGCACCCCCAAGGGCTGGACCGGCCCCGCCGAGGTCGACGGGCTGCCGGTCGAGGGCACCTGGCGCGCCCACCAGGTGCCACTCGCGCACGTCAGGGAGAACCCCGCCCATCTGCGGCAGCTGGAGGAGTGGCTGCGCTCCTACCGGCCGCGGGAGCTGTTCGACGCCGACGGCCGCCCCCGGGAGCGGGTGCTCGCGCACACCCCGCGCGGCGACCGGCGGCTCGGCGCCAACCCGCACGCCAACGGCGGGCTGCTGCTGCGCACCCTGCCGGTTCCGCCGCTGGAACGGCACGCCGTCACCGTCGACACGCCTGGCGCCACCGCGCACGAGCCCACCAGGGTGCTCGGCGGCCTCGTCGAGCAGGTGCTCGAAGCCACCGCGGAGCGCCGCGACTTCCGGCTGGTCGGGCCCGACGAGACCGCTTCCAACCGGCTGGCGGCCGTCTACCGGGCCACCGGAAAGGCGTGGCAGGCCGAGACCCTGCCCACCGACGAGCACCTGGCCCGCGACGGCCGGGTGATGGAGATCCTCTCCGAGCACACCTGCCAGGGCTGGCTCGAGGGCTACCTGCTCACCGGCCGGCACGGCCTCTTCTCCTGCTACGAGGCGTTCGCCCACATCGTCGGCTCCATGGCCAACCAGCACATCAAGTGGCTGCGCGCCGCCCGCCGGGTGGAGTGGCGCGCGCCCATCGCCTCGCTCACCTACCTGCTCACCTCGCACGTGTGGCGGCAGGACCACAACGGCTTCTCCCACCAGGACCCCGGCTTCGTCGACCACATCCTCAGCAAGAGCCCCGAGGTGGTGCGGGTCTACCTGCCCCCGGATACCAACACGCTGCTCGCCGTCGCCGAACACGTGCTGCACAGCCGCGACTACGTCAACGTGGTCGTCGCCGGCAAGGACGCCACCTTCGACTGGCTCGGCCTCGACGCCGCCCGCGCGCACTGCGCCCGCGGCGCCGGGCTCTGGGAGTGGGCCGGCACCGAACGCCTCGGCGAGGAGCCGGACGTCGTCCTGGCCTGCGCGGGGGACGTCCCCACCCTGGAGGTGCTGGCGGCGGCCTCGCTGCTGCGCCGGCACCTGCCCGACCTCGCCGTGCGGGTCGTCAACGTGGTCGACATCGCCCGCCTGATGCCGGCAGAGCAGCACCCGCACGGCATGTCGGACCACGAGTTCGACGCCGTGTTCACCCGCGACCGGCCGGTCATCTTCGGCTACCACGGCTACCCGTGGCTCATCCACCGGCTGGCCTACCGGCGCGCCGTCCACCCGCACCTCCACGTACGCGGCTACACGGAGGAGGGCACCACCACCACGCACTTCGACATGGCGGTCCGCAACGGCATCGACCGCTACCGGCTCGTCATGGACGTGCTCGACCGGGTGCCCGGCCTCGCGGTGCGGGCCGGGGCGGTGCGGCAGCTGATGGCCGACGCCCACCACCGGCACCACGACTGGATCCGCGCGCACGGCACCGACCTGCCCGAGGTCGCCGGCTGGACCTGGCCCGGCTGAGCGCCGGTCAGGCGTGGGGGACCGGCTCGGGTTCCGTCATCGCGTCGATCCGGAGACCGCGGGCGGTGGTGGCCTCCCGCTCGATCATCACCTCCACCAGCACCGGGCGGCGGGTGGCGGCCGCCTCGCGGCGGGCCCACCCGATGGTGCCTGCGAGGTCGCCGGGCTCGTGGACGCGGCGGCCGCGGCAGCCGTACGCCTCCATGATCCGCACGTTGTCCGTGCCGTACTCGTCGTAGTGGATGTCGACCTCGGTCTCCATGCCGAACGCGTCGGCCTCGGCCTGCCGGATCAGGCCCAGGTACTCGTTGTTCAGCATGATGATCACGAACGGGACGTCGTACTGGGCGGCCACCGCCAACTCCTCGACCAGGAACTGGAACGAGTAGTCGCCGACCACCGCCACCACCTCGGCGTCGGGCACGGCGGACTTCACGCCGATCGCCGCCGGTATCTCCCAGCCGAGCGGCCCCGCCTGGCCGCACACCTGGTAGTGCCTGGGCAGATGGGCGCGCTGGAACTGGCCGCCCCAGATCTGGTAGAGGCCGATCGCCGTGACGAAGTAGGCCTCGGGCGGGAAGATCGCGTTGATCTCCCGGTACACCCGGGGCGCCTTGATCGGCACGGTGTCGTAGTCGTCCGGCCTGGTCAGGGTCTCCCTGAGCTCGCCGACCCTGGCGACCCAGGCGGCGAGGTCCCCGCGCGCGCCGCGCTCGCGGGCGGCGTCGAGCAGCGCGTCGAGGAAGAGCCGGGTGTCCGAGACGATGCCCAGGTCGGGGCCGAACACCCGGCCGATCTGGGTGGGTTCGATGTCGACGTGGATGAACCTGCGCTCGCCCCGGTAGACGTCGAGCGCGCCGGTGTGCCGGTCGCCGAACCTGGCGCCGAGGGCCAGCACCAGATCGGACTCCAGGAACGACTGGTTGCCGTAGCGCTGGCTGGTCTGGATGCCGGTCATGCCGGCGAACAGCGCGTGGTCCTCGGGGAAGGAGCCCTTGCCCATCAGGGTGGTCTGCACCGGGACGCCGAGCAGTTCGGCCAGCTCGCGCAGCGGCTCGTGGGCCTCGCCGAGGATCACGCCGCCGCCGGCCAGGATCAGTGGGCGTTCGGCCGCGAGCAGCATGTCGAGCGCCCGCTCCACCCGCGGCGGGTGCGGCTCGACGCGCGGCACCGGCAGCGGGGCGTCGAGCTCCGGGTCCCACTCGATCTCCTGCCGCTGCACGTCGAGCGGCAGGTCGATCAGCACCGGGCCAGGACGGCCCGAGCGGGCGATCCGGAACGCCTCGCGGAAGATCCACGGGGCCTGCGCGGCCTCCTTGACCTGGACCGCCCACTTGGTGACGGGCCCCGCGATCGCCACGATGTCGACCGCCTGGAACGCCTCCTGGTGCAACTTGCCCGAGACCGCCTGGCCGGTGACGCAGAGGATCGGGATGGAGTCGGCCTGGGCCGTGTAGAGGCCGGTGATCATGTTGGTGCCGGCCGGGCCCGAGGTGCCGATGGCCACCCCGACCCGGCCGTTGGTGCGGGCCCACCCGTCGGCCATGTGGGTGGCGCCCTCCTCGTGGCGGACGATCAGATGCCTGATGTCGCTCTTCTCCAGCTCCGCGTAGAGCGGCAGGATCGCCGCTCCCGGGCAGCCGAAGGCCACGTCGACGCCTTCGGAGGCGAGCACGTCGACGACGGCCCGCATGACGGGAACTCTGGCCATGGTGTGACTTCCTCTCGGGCGCGGATCGGGCACTGGTCGGGCACGGGGTGGGCCGGGGGCGGGCGCTGGCCGGCGGGTCAGTCGCGGCCGTTGAGCCGGGTGATCTGCCGCAGCAGCGCGGAGTGGTCGAGCGCGCCGTCGCCCTGCGCGACGGCCGCGGCGACCAGCTGGGCGACCAGCCCGCCGAGCGGGATCGACAGGCCGGCCTCGCGGGCCGCGCCCTGCACGATCCCCAGGTCCTTGTGGTGCAGTTCGAGCCGGAAGCCGGGGGCGAACTCGCGCTCCCGCATCTTGTGGCCCTTGGCGTCGAGCACGGTGCTCCCGGCCAGCCCGCCGCCGAGCACGGTGAGGCCGGCCTCGGTGTCCACCCCGTGCGCCTCCAGGAACACCAGCGCCTCGGCGACCAGGCCGATGGTGCCGGCGACGACGAGCTGGTTGGCCGCCTTGACGGTCTGTCCCGCGCCGGAGGCGCCGACGTGCACGACGGTGGTGCCGACCGCGCCGAGCACCTCGCGGGCCGCGGCGAACGCCTCGGCCTCGCCGCCGACCATGATGGACAGGGTGCCGTCGACGGCCTTGGGCTCGCCGCCGCTGACCGGCGCGTCGAGCGCGCGCACGCCCCGCTCCGCCGCGGCCTCGGCGACCCGGCGCGCGACGTCGGGCCTGATGGTGCTGCAGTCGACGAGCAGCGTGCCGGGCGCGGCGTGGGCCAGCACGCCGTCCTCGCCGAGCACCACGGCCTCGACGTCGGGGGAGTCGGGCAGCATGGTGAAGACGATCTCGGCGCCGCGGACGGCCTCCGCGACGCTCGACGCCCCGACGCCCCCGTTGGCCACCAGCCGGTCGATCCTGGCCTGGCTTCGGTTGTAACCGGTGACCTGGTGACCGGACTTGACCAGGTTGGCCGCCATCGGGCCGCCCATGATGCCCAGCCCGACGAATCCGATCCTGCTCATGGTGTGCGGTACCTCCGTGCTCACGCGCGCTCAGCGCCCGATCCGGCTGACATCCAGCCGAAACTGTCGGCGCTGGCTCCGCTCGGTTTGTACTCGAGGCCGATGTGGCCGGTGTAGCCGACCGCGTCGAGCCTGGCGAAGTAGTGGGTGAAGTCGAGGTCGCCGGTACCCGGTTCGTTGCGGCCCGGCGCGTCGGCGATCTGCACGTGGCCGATGGCGGCCGCGTGCCGGTCGAGCACGGCGTCGAGGTCGTCGCCGTTGACCGTCAGGTGGTACAGGTCGAACAGCAGCCGCAGGTTGTCCACGCCGCCCGCCGCGCGCGCCCGGTCGATCACGGCGAGGGCGTCGGCCGCGGTCTTCAGGGGATAGGCGGGCACGCCGCTGACCGGCTCGACCAGCACCGTGCCGCCGATCCGCGCGGCCGCCCTCGCCGCGTGGACCAGGCTCTCCGTGGCGGCCTCGTCCTGCCTGTCCTGCGCGACGCCGTCGATCCGGTTGCCGTGGAGGGCGTTGAAGGCGCGGCAGCCGAGCCGCTCGCCGATGCCGACGACCACGTCGACGTTGTCGGCGAACTCGCCGGCACGGCCCGGGTCGGACAGCACGCCGCGCTCGCCGGCCGGCATGTCACCGGCGAAGAAGTTCAGGCCGACCAGGGAGACTCCGGCATCGGAGACGGCCCGGGTGAACCGGTCCACGTCGCGGTCGGCGGGCACCGCCTCGGGGAACGGCCACCAGAACTCCACGGCGTCGAACCCGGCGGCCCTGGCCGCCGCGGGGCGGTCGAGCAGGGGCAGTTCGGTGAACAGGATCGAGAGGTTGACCTCAAACCGGGCGGGATCCACCACGACACCTCGAACATTTCGCTATGTGGAAAACGGATTTCGCGAAATCGGAACGCCTCGAAGGCTATCGACACCTCCGACCATCGGTCAACGCCCCGCCACCGCGAGATGGCGGGCCGTCAGCCGGCGTCCGGCGACGCCGCTCCGTAGCCGAGCCGGGCGCCGATCTCCCTGGCCGCCCGGCTCACCGCGGCGCCGTAGACCGGCTCGTTCTCCCTCGTCAGACGGCTCATCGGAATGTTCACGCTGAGGCTGGCGATCGGCCGCCCGGGCGCCTCGAGGACGGCGGCGGCGACCGAGCCGACGTCGGTCCGCCACTCCCCGTGGTTGAGGGCGTAGCCCCGCTCCCTGACCAGCGCCAACTCGGCGCGCAGCCGGTCGGGATCGACGATCGTGTGCTCCGTGTAGCGCGGCAACTCGTCGGCCAGCAGCCGGTCCAGGAGCTCGGGGCCGCCGTTGGCGAGGACCGCCTTGCCGTTGGCGGAGGCGTGCAGTGGCAGCGCGTGCCCGAGCGCCATGCTGATGCGCAGCGGGTTGGACGTCTCCAGGCGCTCGATCAGGACGACCCGGTCCTGCTCGGGGACGACCAGGTGGATCGTCTCCTCGGTGCGCCGGCGCAGGCCCTCCATCACCGGCACCGCCGCGTCGCGCAGGCCGAGTTCCCCGCTGGCGCGCCCGCCGACCGAGAGGGCCTTGGTGGTCACCACCCACCGCCGCTGCTCCCCGGCCGCGGGGCGGATCCAGCCGGCCTCGTTCAGGGTGACCAGCGCCCGCTGCACCGAGCTCTTGGGCATGTCGAGCGCGCGGGCCAACTCGCCGACGCCGATCGGCTGTCGCGCGGCGACCTCCTCGAGTACCCGCAGTGTGTTCAGGACGTTGCGCATTCCCTTGACTCCCCCCTGACGGGCCCCTAGCCTCCCCGTGCTTCGTGGCGGCACAGCGTACCACCTCACGGCACAGCCCTGGTGGCGCGGCCCTCTGGCACAGGAGAGAGGTTGGGTGAATGACCGCGCACAGCGGACGTCACTTCCTACAGATCCCCGGACCGACCAACGTCCCGGACCGCGTGTTGCGGGCCATCGCACAACCCACGATCGACCACCGCGGACCCGGGTTCGCCGCGTTCACGCTCGATCTGCTGCCCCGCCTCCGGGCGGTGTTCGGCACCACGGGGCCGGTCGTCGTCTACCCGTCGTCGGGCACCGGGGCCTGGGAGGCGGCCCTGGTCAACACGCTCTCACCCGGTGACCGGGTGCTGGCCTTCGAGACCGGCCACTTCGCCACCCTCTGGCGGGAGATGGCCGAGGACCTCGGCCTGGTCGTCGACTTCGTCCCCGGCGACTGGCGGCGCGGCGTCGACCCGGCCGCCGTCGCCGAACGTCTCGCCGCCGACCGGGAGCACGGCATCGCCGCGGTCATGGTCGTGCACAACGAGACCTCGACCGGGGCCACCAGCCGGGTGCCCGAGATCAGGGCCGCCATCGACGCGGCCGACCACCCCGCGCTCCTGCTGGTGGACACGATCTCCTCGCTGGCCTCCCTCGACTACCGGCACGACGAGTGGGGCGTCGACGTCACCGTCAGCTGCTCGCAGAAGGGGCTGATGCTCCCGCCCGGCCTCGGCTTCAACGCGATCAGCGCCAAGGCGCTCGCCGCCGCCCGCACGGCGCGGCTGCCCAGGTCGTACTGGGACTGGGCCCCCGTCGTCGAGGCCAACGAACGCGGCTTCTACCCCTACACCCCGCCCACCAACCTGCTCTACGGCCTGCGGGAGGCGCTGACCCTGCTCGAAGCGGAGGGCCTGCCCCGGGTGTTCGCGCGCCACGCCCGCCACGCCACGGCCACCAGGGCCGCCGTCCGCGGCTGGGGCCTCGAGGTGCTGTGCGCCGACCCGCGCGAGTACTCGGGCTCCCTCACCGCCGTGCTGCTGCCCGCGGAACACGACGCCGACCTGGTCCGCCGCATCGTCCTCGACCGCTTCGACATGTCGCTCGGCACCGGCCTCGGCAGGCTCGCCGGCCGGGTGTTCCGGATCGGACACCTCGGCGACCTCAACGACCTGACGCTCGCCGGCACCCTCGCCGGCGTCCAGCTCGGGCTCGAACTGGCCGGCGTCGCCGTCGAACCCACCGGCCTCCAGGCCGCCCTCGACGTCCTGCGCACCGCGTGAGAAGGGAGCAAGGACCGCCATGACCATCCCCACCACCGACGCCTCCGCCACCCGCCCCGATGCCGGCGCCCGCCTCGAACGGGCGCTGCGCGCCACGCTCGAAGGCGAGGTCGCCTTCGACGACTACAGCCGCCACCTCTTCTCCCGCGACGCCAGCATGTACGCGATCACCCCGCTCGGGGTGGCGTTCCCCCGCCACGCCGACGACGTCGCCGCCGCGGTGCGGGCCGCCGCCGAACTCGGCGTGCCGATCGTGCCCAGGGGCGCCGGCACCAGCCTGGCGGGACAGACCGTCGGCCCAGGGCTGGTGCTCGACCTGTCCCGGCACCTGAACCGGATCCTGGAGATCGACCCGGTGGCCCGCACCGCCCTGGTCGAGGTCGGCGTCGTGCAGGACCAGCTCAACCGGGCCGCGGCCGCGCACGGGCTGATGTTCGGCCCCGACACCTCCACCAGCAACCGGGCCACCATCGGCGGGATGATCGGCAACAACTCGGCGGGCAGCGGCTCCCTCACGTACGGCATGACGATCGACCACGTGCGCGCCCTCGACGTCGTGCTCTCCGACGGCTCACGCGCCAGGTTCGAACCCGTCGACGAGGCCGAGCGGGCCCGCCGGGCGGCGGCGCCGACGCTGGAGGGCCGGATCCACCGGGAGCTCGCCGAACTCGTCCGCGCCAACGAGGAGACGATCAGGTCCCGCATGCCGCCGTTCTGGCGGCGTGCCTGCGGCTACCGGCTCGACCGGCTGCTGGACTTCGGCCCGGAGAACCCGTTCGACCCGGCCAGGTTCGTGGTCGGCTCCGAGGGCACGCTGGTGATCGCCACCCACGCCCTGGTCGACCTGGTGCCCAGACCCGCCCGCACCGTCTACGCCGTCGGCCACTTCGCCGACGCCCCCGCCGCCGTCTCCGCCACCACCGACGCGTTGGGCCAGCGGCCGCACCAGGTCGAGCTGATGGACCGCACGATCCTCGAACTGTCCCGGAAGAAACGCGAGTTCGCCGGGCTCTCCGACATCCTCGTCGGCGACCCGGGAGCCCTGCTCTTCGTCTCCTTCACCGGCGACGACGAGGCCCAACTGACCGAGCGGCTCGATGCTCTCGACGCGCTGTGGCGGCGGAACGGACACGGCTACCACACGCTGCGCGCGGTGACCCCGGCCGAGCAGGAGGCGCTGCTGAAGGTCCGCAAGTCCAGCCTCGGCCTGCTGATGGCCGCAGGCGAGGGCACCCGCCGCCCGCTGGCCTTCGTGGAGGACACCGCCGTCGCCCCGGCCCGACTCGCCGAGTACACCACGCGGTTCAAGCGGATCCTGGACGACCACGGGCTGACGGCCGGCTTCTACGGCCACTGCTCGGTCGGCTGCCTGCACATCCGCCCCTTCGTCGACCTCACCAGGCCGGAGGAGGTCGCGACGATGCGCGCCGTCGCCGAGGCCGTCAGGGACCTGGTCACCGAGTACGGCGGCGTCAACTCCAGCGAACACGGCGACGGTCTGGCCCGCAGCGAGTTCAACCGGGAGATCTTCGGCGAGGAACTGTACGAGGCCATGCGCCGGGTCAAGCGACTCTTCGACCCGCACGGCGTCATGAACCCGGGCAAGATCGTCGACGCGCCCGCCATGACCGAGAACCTGCGCGACCGCGACGCGCTGCCCCCCGCCCCGCCGCTCCGCACCACACTCGACTTCGAGGTGGTCGGCGGCATGCGCGGGGCCGCCGACCGCTGCATGAACATCGGCGCCTGCCGGAAGGCGACGGGCGGCGTGATGTGCCCGTCCTACATCGCCACCAGGAACGAGGAGGACGCCACCAGGGGCCGCGCCAACGCCCTGGTCAAGGCGCTCTCGGAACCCGACCCGCACGCGGCGCTCGGCGACGAGCGGCTGCACGGGATCCTCGACCTCTGCCTGATGTGCAAGGCGTGCAAGAGCGAGTGCCCCATGAGCGTTGACATGGCCTCGCTAAAGGCCGAGGCGCTGGCGCACCACCACGAGATCCACGGCACCCCGCTCCGCTCGCGGGTGTTCGCCGCGATCCGCACCCTCAACCGGCTCGGCTCCGCCACCGCCCCGCTCTCCAACCTGCCAGGACGCCTCCCCCTCCTGCGACGCCTCCTCGACCGCCGCCTCGGCATCACCGCCGCCCGACCGCTGCCCACCTTCCAACGCGTCAGCCTCCTGAGGTGGTTCCGCCGCCACCGACCGGCCGCCCCCGAGACGGCCGCCCCGCTCGGCACGGTCACCTGGCTCGCCGACTCCTTCACCACCTACACCGAACCCGGCATCGGCCGGGCGGCCGTCGAACTCCTCGAACGCGCCGGCTGGGCAGTCCAACTCGCCGGCGGCGGCTGCTGCGGCCGCTCCAGCATGTCCAAGGGGATGCTCGCCGACGCGAAGAAGAAGGCCACCGCGCTCGTCACCTCCCTCGACCGGGACACCGCGCCCGACTCACCCATCGTCGGCTGCGAGCCCTCCTGCCTCTTCATGCTGCGCGACGAACACGCCGCGCTGCTCCCCGACTCCACCGCCACCCGCGCCGTCGCCGAGCGGGTCAGGCAGGTCGAGGACCTCCTCGTCGAGGCCATCGACGCCGGACGCCTCACCCTGCGCGACGACTCCTGGCTCGCCGGGCGACGGATCCTCTTCCACGGCCACTGCCACCAGAAGGCCGAGGTCGGCACCGCCGCCACCATGGCCCTGCTGCGCCGGATCCCCGGCGCCCGGGTCGCCGAGACCGACGCCGGCTGCTGCGGGATGGCCGGCTCCTTCGGCTTCGAGTCCGAGCACTACCGGACATCCCTGACCATCGGCGGGGACCGGCTGTTCCCGGCGCTCGCCGCCGAACCCGAGGACACCGTGGTGGCCGCGACCGGCGTCTCGTGCCGCCAACAGATCTTCCACGGCGCCGGCCGCACCGCCTGGCACCCGGTCGAGTTGGTGCGCGAGGCGCTGGCCGGCCTCGACGCGTAGCGGAACGCGGACCGCGAGAGCTCTCGTCAAGGAGCGTTGATGTCCATCGAACTCACGTCCATCGTCGGCCTCGTCCTCATCTTCCTCCTCGCGACCCTGCGCTCCGTGAACATGGGAGCGGTCGCCTTCCTCGGCGCCTTCCTCCTCGGCAGGTTCGCCCTCGACCGGTCGGAGGAGGACGTCTTCGCCGCCTTCCCCGGCGACCTCTTCGTCGTCCTCGTCGGCGTGACCCTGCTCTTCGCCATCGCCAGGTCCAACGGCACGGTCGACTGGCTGATCCGCGCCGGCGTGCGCGCCGTGCACGGCCGGATCGCCCTGATCCCCTGGGTGATGTTCGTCGTCACGGCCCTGCTCACCATGGTGGGCGCCGTGGTGCCGGGCGCGGTGGCGATGATGGCCCCGGTCGGCCTCAACTTCGCCACCCGCTACCGGATCAACCCGATGCTCATGGGCCTGCTCATCATCAACGGCGCGAGCGCGGGCGGCTTCTCGCCGATCAGCATCTACGGCAGCGTCACCAACGGCGTCGTCGACCGCAGCGACCTGGCCGGCAGCCCCGTGCTGCTCTGGGTCAGCTCCCTGCTCTTCAACACGGCGCTCAGTGTCGTGGCCTTCTTCCTCTTCGGCGGCCGGCAACTGCTGCGCCGGCGCGTCGCGACCGAACCCGAGCCGCCGCGCGACGAACCGGCGACCGACTCCGACGACGCGCCGGCCGAGCCGGGCGGCACGGCCACCGCCACCGCCACCCGCACCGGCACCGCGTCCGCCGTCGAGGTCACCACCCTCGACGCGCAGCGGATCGCCACGCTCGCCGGCATCGCCCTGCTCGCCGTCGGCGCGCTGGCGTTGGAGTTCAACGTGGGCCTGCTGGCCCTCAGCATCGCCACGGTGCTGATCCTGGCCTGGCCCGACACCACCACGCGCTGCGTCGCCGACGTCGCCTGGCCCACCGTGCTGCTCGTCTGCGGCGTGGTGACCTACGTGGGCCTGATGGAGAGCGTCGGCACCATCGCGTACCTCGGCGACGGCGTCGCCGGCATCGGGGTCCCGCTGCTGGCCGCCTTCGTCATCTGCCTCATCGGCGGCGGCGTCTCCGCCTTCGCCTCGACCACCGGCATCCTCGGCGCGCTGATCCCGCTCGCGGTGCCGTTCCTCCAGACCGGGCAGGTCGGCGCGGTCGGCCTGATCATCGCGCTCGCCATCTCCTCGTCCGTGGTCGACTCCTCGCCGTTCTCGACCAGCGGCGCGCTCGTCGTCGCCAGCTCCCCGCAGGAGGCCAGGGACCAGACCTTCAGAGGGCTGATGACCTGGGGAATGAGCATGATCGTGGTCGCGCCCGTGCTCGCGGTCGGGATCTTCGTGCTGCCCGGCTGGCTCTGACCCGCGCGGACCGCACCCGCCCCCGCGGGCCGCGCCGGCCCCGGATACGCTGACGCATCGCCGAGCGGGAGGAGCCGGGTATGTGGCGGGAGGCGGCGCGTGAGTTCGTCGCGGCGGCGGAGGCGCGCAAGGCCGCCGGGCACCGGGTGTTCTCGACGGTCGTCACGCTGGCCACATCGGGGCCCGGGCCCGACGACGGGCTGTCCGACGTGATCGAGGGCGTGGAGCTGGCCGGCTGGCAACTGGACCGGATGGAGTCGGTGCCGTCCGACCCGCACGACGCCCGGCCCGCGCTGCTCCTGGTCTTCAGGCAGCGCTGACCGACCCCACCCGCGGCCGGACGGACCGGGGTCACATGTGGATCACCGGCGCGGCGTCCGGGTCCTCCTCGACCCGGCCGCGGCGGTAGAGCAGCAGGCTTACCAGGAGCCCGGCGGCGAAGAACGCGGCTGACCACCAGTACGAGGTGGCGTAGCTCTCCAGTTGGGCCTGGGCCATGACGGCCGGGTCGCGCGGGTCCCTGCCGGCCAGGTAGTCGGTGGCGGCGCCGGCGGCCAGGGTGTTGAGCAGGGCGGTGCCGATGGAACCGCCGATCTGCTGCATGGTGTTGACGGTGGCGGAGGCGACGCCGGCGTCCTCGGCGGCCACCCCGGCGGTGGCCAGGCTCATCGCCGGGGCCATGACCAGGCCGATGCCGAGCCCGGTGACGATCAGCGGCGGCATGACGTGGGCGGCGTAGGTGCTGGCGAGGTCGAGGCCGGTCAGCCACACCAGGCCCGCGGCGGCGACGCCCATGCCCAGGGGGACGATCGGCCTGGGGCCGAAGCGGGGGACCAGCACGCCGGTGGAGAGCGTGGCGGTGATCATCAGCCCCGCGACCATGGGCAGGAAGGCCAGGCCCGTCTCGATGGGCGTGTAGAAGAGACTCGCCTGCAGGTAGTAGGTGAGGAAGAGGAAGACGCCGAACATGCCGGCGCCGCTGATCAGCACGGCGAGGAAGGACGCGCCGCGGTTCCGGTCGAGCAGTACGCGCAGCGGCAGCAGGGGGTGGGCGGTCCTGGTCTGCCACCAGGTGAAGACGGCGAGCAGCACGGTGCCGGCGAGCAGGCAGCCCCAGGTCGCGACGTGGCCCCAGTCGTGGGACTCGGCGTTGGAGAAGCCGTAGACGACGGCGAACAGGCCGGTGGAGACCAGCAGGGTGCCCGGCACGTCCAGGGTGGCGGCGCGGTCCCGGGCGGCCCGCTGGAGCAGGATCGCCCCGCCGACGAAGGCGGCGACGGCGAAGACCAGGTTGACGTACAGCGTCCAGCGCCAGTCCAGGGTCTCGGTCAGCACGCCGCCGAGCAGCAGCCCGATGGCGCCGCCGGCGCCGGCGATGGCGCCGTAGACGCCGAACGCCCTGGCGCGCTCCCTGGCGTCGGTGAACGTCGTGGTCAGCAGCGAGAGCGCGGCGGGCGCGAGGAGCGCGCCGAAGACGCCCTGCAGGGCGCGGGCGGCGATCAGCACCTCGAAGCTGCCGGCCGCCCCGCCGAGGGCGGAGGCGCCGGCGAAGCCGACGAGGCCGGTCAGGAAGGTGATCTTGCGGCCGAAGAGGTCGGCGACGCGGCCGCCGAGGAGCAGCAGGCTGCCGAAGGCCAGGGCGTAGGCGGTGACCACCCACTGGCGGTCGCCGTCGGTGAACCCGAGCTCCCGCTGGGCCGAGGGCAGCGCGATGTTCACGATGGTGGCGTCGAGGACGACCATGAGCTGGGCGAGGCCGATCACGACCAGGATCCACCAGCGGTGCCGTGACGCCGCCGAGGCGTCGGCTGCGGGGGCGGCCTTGACGGTGCCGACGGGGGCGTCGGCGGTGGTGCGAGGCATGACGGAGGGCTCCAGTAGTGGGTGGGTCAGCTGTTCCGCAGGGCGGGCAGCAGGGCGTCGTCGATGAAACGGGCGAGATAGTCGGTGTCGGCGTAGCGGCCCTCCAGCAGGGGGCGGGAGAGCACCGCCGCGAAGAGCAGCTGGGGCATGAACGCGGCCGCCGCCGGCCTGGCCGGCAGTTCGCCGCGCTCGACGGCGCGGTCGAAGAAGGCCCACACGTGGATCTGCTCGGGGTCGAACAGCGTCTCCCTGAGGGTCCGGCCGAGGGTGGGGTCGGTGAGCGCGATGTGGGCGAGACCGGCGATGAGCGCGGTGTCCTCCTCGGCCCGCGTGGCGAACATGTCGACGAAGGCCAGCAGGTCGCCGCGGAGGGTGCCGGTGTCGACCACGCTCGCGTCGATGGGGCGGGTGGCGTAGAGCGCGGCGGCCACCAGCTGCGGCTTGCCAGGCCACTGGCGGTACAGCGTCGCCTTGCTGCACCGCGCCCGCACCGCGACGGCGTCCATCGTCAGGGCCTCGTAGCCGACCTCCCGAAGCACCTCGACGGTGGTGGTGAGGAGCTCGAGCTCCCGCTCGGGAGTCATCCGCGGGCGGCGGATCGGGGACGACGACGGTTCGGCGGACATCACTCCTCCTCTTGTAGTACGGAACGGTTCCGTACCAAAGGTAGTCGGCCGGGCGGGAGAAACGCAAGCGTTCTATATCTTGGGTGGGCCCGCCATCGAGTTCCCCCGTCGGACGCCGTGCCGGGCTCGTGGGAGGGTGTTCACCCATGCGCACGATCCACGTCGTCACCCACCCCGAGGCGACACACCACGTCGAGAAGGTCGTCGGCGGCTGGCACGACTCGCGGCTCACGCCCCGGGGCCGCCGGGCCGCCGGTGCCATCGCCCGGGAGCTGCGGGCGCGGATCCCCGAGGGCGCCGAGGTCGAGGTCTTCACCTCCGACCTGCGCCGCACCCGCGAGACGGCCGACGCCATCGCCGAGGCGCTCGGCCGGAAACCCGTCCCGCACCCGGGACTTCGGGAGAAGTCCTTCGGCGAGGCGGAGGGCAGGCCACAGGCTTGGCTCGACCGGCGGTTCGTCCCGCCGCCCGCCGTCGGCGACCGGATGACGTACGACGAGGGCGTGCCGGGCGCCGAGCCCAACGCGGCGGTCGCCCGCCGCGTCTACGCGGCCATGGACGACATCCTGCGCGACCCCGGCGAACACCGGATCGTCGTCACCCACGGCTTCGCCCTGACCTTCGTCGTCGCGTCCTGGATCCGGATGCCGCTCGACGCCCTCGACCACGTCATCTTCCAGGTGCGCTCCGGCAGCATCACCACCCTGCACGAGGACGACCTCTACCGCAGCCGCCGGCTCACCTCCCTCGGCGACACCCGCCATCTCGACGCCGGAGCCGACTGAACCCCGGCGCACCGGGGTAGACGCGCCCCAGGAACCGATACGCTGCGGGGTGAGCAGCACGAGGGAGGCCCAGATGAGTTCGAGCCCCGCCACGGAGACGCCGTCCACCGAGATGCCGTCCGCCGAGGAGATCGTCGCCATGCAGGACCTCGGCGACCGCGACCGCGCCCGGGACGAGATCGACCGGGCACCGGACACCGAGGCCCGCCGCCGCGTGCTGCGCCGCTGGTGGTCCTGCGGGCGGCTCTCCCAACGCGCCGACCGCGCCGAGCAGTACGCCCAGGCGGCGTTCGGCGAAGGCCCCTGGCGCCGCGTCGGAGACGCTGCGTGACCCGCTGGGACGTCTACGGCGACCCCGACCTCGAAGAACAGCTCGCCAAGCACCAGGGCGCCCCCTGGGACGCGCTCCGCACCCTGATCCGCACCCTGGAGTGGCAGGCCGACCAGGCCGGTTGGCCCCTCGCCTACCCGTGGGCCGACACGCTGCGCCGGGCCACCATCGAGGACGCCGACGAGGTCTACGGCGTCCTCGAGTACATGATCGAGTCGAGACGCGACCAGATCGCCCGCATCCTGACGGTCGACTGGCTGCCCGACGTCGCGATCTGACCGCACCAGGCGCGCCCCACCGCGCCGCGGCTCACGCGCCCCCGCCCGGAACCACGAACCCGCGCTCGTACGCCGCGATCACCGCCTGCGTGCGGTCCCGCGCCCCGAGCTTGGCCAGCACCGCCGCCACATGGGTCTTGACCGTCTGCCCGCCCACCGCGAGCCGGGCCGCGATCTCCGCGTTCGTCAGCCCCTCCGCCAGCAGCCGCAGCACCTGCTCCTCACGCTCCGTCAGCCGCCCGTGCGGCGCGTCGGCCCGACGCGCCGGGGCGTGGCGCCTGGCCAACTCCCGCACCGCGGCCGGGAAGAGCAGCGACTCGCCGCCCGCCACCAGCCGCACCGCCCCGACCAGGTCCTCGGCCGCGGCCCGCTTCAACAGAAACCCGCTCGCCCCCACCCGCAGCGCCTCGTAGACGTACGCGTCGTTCTCGAACGTCGTCACCACCACGATCCGGGGCGGCGCCGCCATGGTGCGCAGCAGCTGCTCGGTGGCGCGGATGCCGTCCACCTCCGGCATCCGCACGTCCATCAGCACCACGTCGGGGCGCAGCCGCCTGACCACCGAGACGGCCTCCGCCCCGCTCGCCGCCTCGCCCACCACCGTCAGATCCGCCTCCGCCGACAGGATCACCCGGAGCGCCGTGCGCACCAGCGACTCGTCGTCGGCCAGGACGATCCGCAACCGACCGCCGCCGGTCACCGCGGACCCGCCAGCGGCAGCGTGGCCACCAGCCGCCACGTCCCGTCCGCCGGCCCCCACGCCGCCGCGCCGCCCGGCAGCGCCGCCAGCTCGGCGATCCCCGGCAGGCCGCGCCCGCCGCCCGCCCGACCCGGTTCCGCGGCGGGGGCCGGTGCCGGCCGCTCCACGGTGACGGTCAACTCCCTCGCGTCGCCCGCCAGCCGCAGCAGGACCGGCACCCGGCCGGCGTGCCGGGCCGCGTTGGAAAGCCCCTCCTGGACGATCCGGTACGCCTCGCGCGAGACGACCACCGGCAGCGCCCCGCCCCGCCGGCCGGCGGCGACCTGCCCGTGGCCCGGGGGGCCGGCTGGCCGCTCGCCCGTGCCCGGGCGCCGTGCTCAGCACGGCTCCGGCCGTGGGGCGTTGCCTGGCACCGGCCCGGCGAAACGATCGCGGCCTCGCGCCCGCGCCTGCCCGTCGGCCGGCTGACCGGCGCCGACGCTCCGGCGCCGTCGGCGGAGCCGCACCGGCCGCCGGCCGGTTGACCTCCTGGCCGGCGGGGACACCCCCGGCCTGGGACCACGGAGGCGTCGGGCCGGCCGGCTTTGCCGCGTCCGCGCGCCCGGGGCGGCCCGGACCAGCCGCCGCGCGGCTGAAGTCGGGGCGGCCGTGGGGCGAAGAGGTCGGCCTGGCCGACCGTGCCGTGCACGGCCGGGACCGGGTGCACCCGCCCGTGGGCCGAGGGGGCGGGCCAGGCTTGGCCCGGTGGCCGCCGCCGCGTGGCCCGGGGGGCCGGGCACATGCCCGGCCCCCCGGGCCACGGGGTCGTCGGTCGGGCCGGCCCGGTCAGGGCCTAGTGTCCGGGGACGACGCCGGAGAGTTCGTTCGGTGGCGCGTCCAGCGTCACCGAGGCGGTGGTCTCGCCCGATGCCAGGTCCACGGCGTGGAGTTGGCGGGTCGCCGGGTCCGTCACGTAGGCGGTGCCGTCGCGGGTGAAGAGTGCCGGGCGCGGCTCCTGCCACTCCAGTGGTTCGGTCCACTCCTCGTCCAGCACCTGGATGGTCCGCGTCACCTCGGCCGACTCGGGGTCGATCACCTGGATCGCGCCGTCGGTGCCGAGCACCAGCGCCTCGCCCTCCGGGCCGCGGGCCAGCGAGCGGAAGGTGTAGCTGGTGCCGAGGTCGACCCGCTCCAGGGTGCCGTTCTCGGTGTCGATCAGCGCGATCTCCTCGGGCCGCTCCAACTCGGCCCGCGGGTCCTGCTTGTAGTCGGCCAGCACGATCGGGGACGCGTCCGAGCCCGCCTGGTTGCCCATCCGGCCGTACTCGGTCGGGCTGTCCACCTTGGTGAACTCGCCGTCCCGGTAGACCACCGCGCCGTCCTCGCAGCCGATCACCACCGCCTCGCCGAGCGCCGTGGACTCGCCGTGCACCCCGGGGCACTCCTCGGTGCGCGCGATCTCCTCCCGGTTCTCGTCGAGCGCCAGCACGCCGGTGCGCTCCTCCTCGGTGCCGAGCGTCACCACCAACTCGCCCGTGGACAACTCGATCGCCACCCCGTGGTGCGCGTCGGCCGCCTGGTAGGTCTCGGCCGCCGGCAGCTCTTCGGCGGTCAGCTCGGCCGGGTCGAAGCCGGTCACCTCGCCGGTGCCGTCCGCGAACAGCACGGTCCGGCCGGCGTGCCGCACCACGTGGCCCGGCTCGGGGGCCGCGAACTCCAGGTCGGTCAGCTGGCCGCCGACCGCGTCGAGCACCCGGAAGCCGGTCGAGGTGGACACCAGCACGTGCCGGTCGTCGCCCGCCGGGTTGACCCGGTTGAAGCCCTCCAGCGGGATGTCGGCCGCGACCTCGAACGTCTCGCCGTCGACGACGTAGATCCCGCCGTCGTAGGTGAGCACCAGCGGGTCGGTGACGTTCAGCGCCGTCTCCTCCGCCGCGGCCGCGTCGTCCGGCGCGTCGTCGGACGAGTCGCCGCCGCAGGCGCTCAGCGACGCCACCGCCGCCACGGCGGCGGTGACCGCCACTCCGGCTCTCCGCAGTCGGTGCCAGGCATGCTTGGCCATGGTTCGAACTCCTTCTCTGTCAAAGGGGGGGTTGGGGGGTGTCAGGCCGGGCCGGCCGCGAGGCCGTCGGCGATGGCGTCCGCGTTGGCGCGCATCAGCGCGAGATAGCTGCCGGCGGGTCCTTCCGGCTCGGTCAGCGACTCCGAGAACAGCGGGATCACCTCGACCCGCAGGCCGGCCTCCTCGGCCAGCACCCTGGCCAGCCGGTCCGGCTGCGAGGAGTCCGCGAAGATCGCCGGCACGCCGGCCGCCTCGACCGCCGTCGCCAGTGACTCCAGGTCCGAGGCGCTGGGCGAGGCCAGCGTCGTGCCGCTGGGGATCACGGCGCCGACGACGTCGAAGTCGTAGCGGTCCGCGAGGTAGCCGAAGACGTGGTGGTTGGTGACCAACGCCCGCCGGTCGTCGGGGACGGCCGCGAACCGCTCCGTCATCCAGTCGTCGAGCTCGGCCAACTCGGCGTCGTACGCCTCCGCGTTGGCCCGCACCGCCGCCTCGTCCACGCCGTCGACCTCGGCGATCACCAGCTCCGCGATCGCCTCGACCGCCGTCCGCATCCGGGTCGGGTCGGTCCAGAAGTGCGGGTCGGGTTCGCCCGCCTCGCCGTCGACGTCGGCGCCGAACGGCAGCGGGTCGACCTCCTCGGCCACCGCCAGGGTGGTCACGCCCGCTTCCCCGGCGGCCGTCACATGGCGGGCCACGCCCTCCTCCAGGCCGAGACCGTTGTGCACCAGCAGCTCGGCGTCGGCCAGTTCGGCGGCCTGCCGGGCCGAGACACCGAACGAGTGCGGGTCGGCGCCCGGCGCCATCAGCACCGTCACCTCGGCCTCGTCCCCGACGATCCGCCGGGTGACGTCGCCCAGGATGTTGGTGGTCACCACCACGCCGGACCCGCCACCGCCGTCGCCGCCCGGCGCGCAGCCGGCCAGCGGCGCCAGGACCAGCGCCACGGCCGGGGCGATGCGGGCCCTCATCGGCCGGTCTCCACCAGCAGGTCCGGGGTCACGCCCGGATCGAGGGTGCGGGCGAGCCGCAGGCCGTCCGCGTAGTCGTACTCGTGGACCACGCCGGCCGACGGGTCGTTGAGGTAGGCGCGGCTGGTGTCGATCTCCAGCGCCGAGCCCGTGACCGGGGCGGCCGCCGCCGTCTCCGCGCCGCCCAGGGCGTATGCGCGGAGCGCCCCGTCCCGGGGCAGCGCGAGCACGGTCGCCCCGTCGCCCGGCGCGGCCGCCGCCAGGACCGGCCCGGTCCCGGTCCTGGTCCAGGCCCGCTCGGCGAGGTCGAGCGTCCACACGCCGTCCTCGCCGGCCGGCGCGACCACGGTGCCGCTGCCCGGCCGCAGCCCGAACTCGCCGGCCCGGTCCGCCGGTTGGGTGCCCTCCGGGTAGCGGACCGGCTCGCCGACCAACGCGCCGCCGGCGTCGTCGGCGTCGGCCGCGTCGTCCACGGTCACCAGCAGCGCGCCGTCCGCGCAGCTCAGGACCACGCCGTAGCGGGTGCTCGCCGCGCCGGCCGGCTCGGGGCACGGCTCGTCGAGCGCGCCCACCCTGGTGCCCTCCCGGTCGTACACGGCGACCGATTCCGCGCCGGGCACCAGCACCCGGCCCTCGAACGGGACGGCGGCGGCCCTGGCGTCGGTGTCGAACCGCGCCGCCTCGGTGATCTCGCCCGCGCCGAGCGCCTCCTGGTCGAGCAGCACCACCGAGCCGTCGTCGTAGGTGAGCGCCGTGACGACGACGTCCGCGTGCGCGCCGAGCAGCGCGCCGCCGCCCGGGACTTCGCCGACCGTGCGCGGCTCGGCCCGGTAGTAGTGGGCGTGGTCGCCGTGGTCGACGGTCCAGGCGCCGCCGTCGACCACCGTCACCGCACCGTCGCCGGTGGCCAGGTAGCCGTAACGCCCGTCGCCCGTCAGCCGGTTGACGCCCGCCACCGCTTCCACCTCGGTGACCTCCTCGGTCGTCAGGTCGAGGACCCGCACCGCGCCGGTGTCGGCCTCCGCCACCACCAGCCGCGGCTGCGGCTCGGCCGCCTCCTCGGCACCCGCCACATAGCCGTGCGGTACCTCAGTCGCTTCCGGCTCGCCGCCGTTCGCGTCGTCGCCGCCCCCGCAGCCCGCCAGCAGCAACGGCAGCGCGGCCGCCAGCGCCAGCCTCCGTTTCCGCCCACGTATCCAGAGGTGTCCGAGGTCGCCGAGGTTCACGAGGTCCGTCCCGTCTGTTCCGTCTGTTCCGTGTCCGTGGTGCGTGCGGTGCGTGCGATGCGTGCGGCGACGGCCGAGCCGAGCGCCGAGAGGAAGAAGCAGCCGACGGCGACCGCGGCGATGGTGGCGCCGGCCGCCGTGCCGGCGTGCCAGGAGATCAGCAGCCCGGCGACCGTGGCGGCGCTGCCGAGCAGCGCGGCGACCAGCATGATCAGCGGGATCCGCCGAACCCACAGCGCGGCGGCGGCCGGCGGCGCGATCAGCAGCCCGAACACCAGCAGCGTGCCGACGACGTGGAAGGAGGCAGTGATCGCCACCGTCACCAGGCCGAGCAGCGCGGCCTGGGCGAGGCCGGGCCGCAGCCCGAGCGTCCGCGCCTTGCGCTCGTCGAAGGCGAGCGCCGTGAACGACCGGTGGCCCGCCGCCGCGATCACCGCCGCGATCGCCAACGCCACGGCCAGGTAGCCGAGTTCGCGCTCCCGGACCGCCAGCACGTCGCCGAAGAGCAGCCCGGTCAGGTCGACCGCGAACGACTGGGAGTGGGAGACGATGATCACGCCCGCCGCCAGCATCCCGGCGAAGAGCAGCCCGATCGCCGTGTCGGCCGAGAGCCGGCGCGAGCGGCCCAGCGCGGTGACGCCAGCCGCCATCGCGCCGGCGCTGAGCGCGGCGCCCACCAGCGGGCTGCCGCCCAGCAGCGACGCCAGCGCCACGCCGGGCAGCATCCCGTGCGACATCGCGTCGCCGAGGAACGCCATCCCGCGCAGCACCACCCAGGTGCCGGCGAGGGCGCAGACCATCGAGACCAGTACCCCGCCCCAGAGCGCCCGTTGAACGAAGGCCACCTGGAACGGATCGAACAACCACTCCATGGTCAGTGACCCTACAATGAAAATGAAAACGATTGTCAACTAATCGGAAAGTCCGAGAAGTGAGGTACGTCATGTCGACCGACCACGACGCGGTGCTGCTCACCGGCGTCGCCGCCGGCTACCCCCGCCGCCCGCCCGCGCTGCGCGACCTCACCGCCCGCCTCCCGCGCGGCCGCCGCACCGCCGTCGTCGGCCCCAACGGCGCCGGCAAGTCCACGCTGCTCGGCGTCGTCGCCGGCGTGCTGCGCCCCGCCGCCGGCACGGTCACCCGCCGCTACGCGGGACGTCCCGCCCTGGTGGCCCAACGCAGCGCCGCCGCCGACGCGTTGCCGCTCACCGTCCGGGACGCCGTCGCCATGGGCCGCTGGGCCCACCGCGGCCCCTGGCGTCCGCTCACCCGCCACGACCGGGCCGTCGTCCACGACTGCCTCGACCGGCTCGGGCTCCTCGACCTCGCCGCGCGGCAGTTGGGCGAGCTCTCCGGCGGTCAACGCCAACGGGCCCTGGTCGCCCAGGGCTTGGCCCAGGAGTCCGAGGTGCTGCTGCTCGACGAGCCGGCCGCCGGCGTCGATCTCGCCGCCACCCGCCGGATATCGGCCGTTCTCGCGGCGGCGGCCGAACGCGGCGTCACCGTCGTCCAGGCCACCCACGACCTGGCCGAGGCGCTGCGCGCCGACCACTGCCTGCTGCTGGCCGACGGCCGTCCGCTGGCCGCCGGGCCGCCGGCCGACGTCCTCACCCCCGAGGCGCTGGCCGAGGCGTGGGGCCTGCCGCGACCCGAGTCGAAGCTGTCGAACGGGCTTGTCAGCGACCCGAGTTCCCCCTAGAGTCCCGCGACGGCGACACGCAATGGGAGCGCTCCTCGACCCGTACCCCCAGGCTCGATCGAGGGAGCAGCAAGATGAGAATCCGCCCGCGTCCGCGCTGGACGCTCGCCGTCCTCGGCACGCTCGGCGCCCTGCTGACCGCGGCGCCGGCCGCCCAGGCCGACGTCCAGATCTGCGACCAGTACGGCACCACCACCATCCAGGGCCGCTACACCGTGCAGAACAACCGCTGGGGCACCGGCGCCACCCAGTGCGTCAACGTCACCGGCAGCGGCTTCCAGCTCACCCAGGCCGACGGCAGCGTCCCCACCGACGGGCCGCCCAAGTCGTACCCGTCGATCTACGTCGGCTGCCACTACGCCAACTGCTCGCCGGGCACCAACCTGCCGCGCCAGCTCAGCTCCATCGGCAGCGCGCCGAGCAGCATCTCGTACACGTACGTCGGTGGCGCCACGTACAACGCGTCCTACGACATCTGGCTCGACCCGACGCCGCGCACCAACGGCGTCAACCAGACCGAGATCATGATCTGGTTCAACCGCGTCGGACCCATCCAGCCCATCGGCTCCCCGACCGGCACCACCACGGTGGCCGGCCGCAGTTGGGAGGTCTGGACGGGCAGCAACGGAGCCAACCGGGTGATCTCCTTCGTCGCGCCGTCCGCGATCGGCAGCTGGAGCTTCGACGTCATGGACTTCGTGGACGTCGCCGTCAGCCGCGGCATGGCCACCAACTCCTGGTACCTGACCAGCGTCCAGGCCGGCTTCGAGCCCTGGCAGGGCGGCACGGGCCTCGGCGTCACGTCGTTCTCGGCCTCCGTCAACTAGCCGGCCACCCGCGCCCGTCCCACGGGCGGCGGAATTCGGATGCCATGCCGCGTTCCGCCGCCCCACAATGCGGCGCATGCTGATCGACCACTGGCCGCTCGCCGGCCTGCGCCTGACCACGCCCCGGCTCGAACTGCGCCTCCCCGAGCCGGAGGAGCTGGCCGCCCTCGGCACGCTCGCCGCCGAGGGCGTCCACCCGCCGGAGGAGATGCCGTTCCTCGTCCCCTGGACCGACCTGCCCCCCGCCGAGCGGGCCCGCTCGGTGCTCCAACACCACTGGCGCACCCTCGGGGCGTGGACCCCGGCCGACTGGTCGCTGCCCCTCGTCGTCTTCCACGAGGTCCGGCCGGTCGGCCTCCAGGCCCTCAGCGGCAAGGAGTTCGCCACGCTCCGCGAGGTCGGCAGCGGCTCCTGGCTCGGCCGGGCCCACCAGGGCAGGGGCATCGGCACCGAGATGCGGCACGCCGTCCTGCACCTCGCCTTCGCCGGCCTCGGCGCGGACGACGCGATCTCCGGCGCGTTCAGCCACAACGTCGCCTCGGGGACCGTCTCCCGCAGGGTCGGCTACCGACCCGACGGCCTCGCCAGGATCGTGGTGCGGGACCGGCCGGTGACCGAGCACCGCTTCCGCCTCACCCGCGCCGGCTGGGAGGCCACCGCCGACACCCGCCCGCCGGTCGCCGTCGCCGGCCTCGCACCGTGCCTGCCGCTCTTCGGCCTGTAGCCAGGTCCTGTCCGGTCGGTCTTTTCGGATCAGGCCGCGACTCCCCCAGGCCTGGCGGCCTGGGAGGTACCCCCAAATGCGGTCAATCGCAAGGCGCCGGATCGCAGCTCATACTTGGCCGTATTCGCGCGATTCGGTAACGCAGCGAGTGGCCGTAGCTGGCGTCGCGGCCCCGGAAAGACCGGCCGGACAGGACCTAGGGTGGGTGTGCCGCACCCGATCCGGGAGGGAGCCACCATGGCCCCCGGCCTCCCAGGACGCGACGGCACCGGCCAGCCTCCTGGCCAAGGACCGGGTGGGGCGTCCGGCGCTTCTTCGTCCGGGACCCGAACGGTCGGGTGGTCAACGTGCTCAGCCACCGGCGCTGAGCCGACATCGAAAGCCGACATCGAGAGGGGAAGGCCCGTGGATCCGGAGATCGCCGCGTTGGCCGGCACAGCGGGGACGACGATCGTGACGCTGGCGGCCACCGACGCCTGGCAGCGCACCAGGGACGGCCTGGCCGCGCTCTGGCACCGCGTCAGGCCCGACCGCGCCGCCACCGTCACCGCCCAACTGGACACCACCCGCGAGGAGCTGACCGCCGCACCCGACGCCGACACCGAGGCCGAGCTGGCCGCCGAGTGGCAGGGCCGGATAAGGCGTCTGCTGGTGGAGCACCCCGAGGTGGCGGACGAACTGCGCACGCTGCTCGCCGAGTTGCGCGAGGAGCCGGCCGCGCCGCCCGCCGCGCCCGTTGTCGACCAGCGCGCCACCGCCTCGGGGAACGCCCGCGTCTACCAGGCCGGCGGCGACATGCACATCGGCGAGCCGTGACGGCCGCCGCCTCCTGACGGGGTCCCCCGATCGGATTGATCCCCGGCGGAGAACGGATTCGCCACGGCCTCGTCGTGCCACGGTGGTCGCCCGCCCACCGGAGAGCGACAGGGAGGCCCCCTTGCGGGTCCTGTGCACGACGATCGGCAGCCCTTCCCACGGCCGCGCCCAACTCCCCCTCCTCCGCGCCCTCGCCACCCGGCACGAGGTGCTGGTCCTCGCCGACCCGGCGGTCGAGGGGGTGTTCAGGGAGGACGACGTCCGGGTGGTGCCGTGCCTGGGGGCGCTCGACCCCGCCGCCTGGGTCGAGCGGTACCCGGAGGCGGTTCCCGAGCCCGCGCCCGACGATCCCGAGCGGTTCCACGCCGCCCTGATGCGGGCGATCTTCCGGGGCATGGCCCTGGGCGGGGCGGCGGACTCCTACGCGATCGCGCTGCCGCTCGCCGAGGAGTTCCGCCCCGACCTGATCCTGCGCGACGGCATGGACCTCGGCGCCTGCCTGGTCGGTGAGCGGCTAGGCGTCCCGCACCTGCCCACCCCCTCGGGCACCACCAACCTCCTCGACCCCGCCGAGGTCCTCGAACCGCTCAACGCCACCCGCGCCCGGCTCGGCCTGCCGGCCGGCGACGACCCGCTCTCCGTCGTGCCGCACGGGCGCGTCGACTACGTGCCGGCCGGGCTCTCCTTCTCCCGCCACCTCGGCCCCTCCCTGGCCTACCGGCAGACCCTCGACGTGACCAGGGCCGGCGCGCTCCCCGACTGGGTCGCCGAACTCGCCACCGACCGGCCCCTGGTGTTCGCCGCCATCGGCACCGCGCTCCCGATGTCGCACGAGCGCGCCGCGGGCGCGCCGCCGCCCGACCCGTACCCGGACGGGCCGGCCACGCTGCGGGCCATGGCCGAGGCGGTCGCCCTGCTCGACGACTGCGTCGTCGTCCTGGCCACCGGGGGCGTCCCGCTGGACCCGGAGGTCGCGCTGGGACCGCACGTCCACGCCACCGAGCGGCTGCCGCAGCCGCTGCTGTTGGAGTCGGTCGACCTCTTCCTCACCCACGGCGGCTTCAACAGCATCCGCGAGTCGCTGCGCACCGCCACCCCGATGGTGGTGCTGCCGCAGTTCGGCGACCAGTACCCCAACGCCCGCCGCGTCGAACAACTCGACCTCGGCCGCCGCGTCACCGACCCCCGCCCCGAGGCCGTCGCCGCCCTCTGCCGCGACGTCCTCGCCGACCACGCCATCGCCACCAGCGCCCGCTGGGCGAGGCTCGCGATGCTGACCCTGCCCCCGATCGAGACCGCCGTCGCCGACCTGGTGAAGCTCGTCGCCGGCTGACGACCGCCCGGGCGCGGGCGGGGCGTGGCCGAGCCGGCTCACCCCTCGGTCGCGCCCGCTTCGCCCCCGAGGTGCCAGCTGTTGGACGGGGTGTCCAGCCACCCGCGCACCTCTCCGCCGCCGAGCACGGTGAGGCCGAGCCGGTCGACGCCTGGCCGACCGGCCGATGTCCACCAGCGGTGGGCGGCGGACAGCTCATCCCAGAGCCCGCGGTGCCCGACCTGCCGCACCCGGGTGACCGCGCCGGCAGCGGTGCGCCGCTCGGCGCTGGACCAGGATTGGTCACGCAGGCTGTACAGCCAGAGCACGTGGCCGTCGTCCAGCGGCTGCACGGCGTGTGCCGCCCCGGGCATGCGAAGCCCCGCGGCGAAGGCGAAGGGGTGCCACGCCACATGGGCGGGCGGCGCTTCGGCGACGGTGAACTCGCTGACCGGCAGGCTGCCGTCCGCCGGATAGGTGGGCCAGGTGAAGCGCTGGGCACGCAACTTCATGAACTCGACCGGCCGCAGGAACGGGCCGCTGGCGGAGCCGTCATCCCCGACGGTCAGCCGCAGCAGGGCGTCGGCGTTGGAGTAGTGGGTGCCCCACGGGATGAGGACGAGCCCGCCGGGGCGAACCTGCCGAAGCCACTCCTGGGGGATCTCCCGGACCCCGCAGGTCGCGATGACACGGTCGAACAGCCCGGAGCCGGGCGCGCCCAGCGCCCCGTCACCTGTCAGTACGCGCGGGCGGAGACCCGCGCGGGACAGGGCACGCTCCGCGGCCTCGGCCACCGTTCCGTCGATCTCCACGGTGGTGACGTTCTCCTCGCCGAGCCGGTGCGCGAGAAGGGCGGCGTTCCAGCCGGTGCCGGTGCCGATCTCCAACACCCGGTGTCCCGGGGCGACATCGAGGTCGTCGAGCATGCCGGCCACGACCGAAGGCATCGAAGCGGAGCTGGTGGGCACCGTGCCCGGCTCGCTCCCTGCGTGGTCGCCGTCGTCCCACTGCGTGACGAGAGGAACATCCGCCTCGGCCGCCCGCTGCCAGGCCTCCGGATCCTTGACCCGGTGAACCGGCACGCTGGCGCCGGTGGCCATGTCATGCGGCCACACCAGATCGGGAAGGAACAGCGATCGAGGCAACGCCCGGAAGGCGGCTGCCCACTCATTCGTGGGACTCGCCCTGCTCTCGCCGTCAGCGGTAGCGTCCACTATTCCTTTTCCGAGTCGTCGTCTCGGTGCTGGCCGCTGCCTCCCGGCGCACCGCCGTCGGGGTGTGGGGGAGTGGACGGCGGCGTCCATGGCGTGAACGGCTTTCCGTCCTCGCTGTTCTCCTTGTCCTTCTCGTGCTTGCCCACTCGCCCCTCGCTTCCATGCCGAGCGCCATCTCTCTCCGTAATCGTAGGATTACGAGAATGCATGGCGCAAGGGCCCTCAGGGGTTCACGGCGTTCGGCATCCACGCCCGCAACGGCCGCTGGATCAGCTCGCGGTAGGAGTGGTGGGAGGGGTGCTGCCCGGCGTGGTCGAGGACCCAGTGGGCGACCTGCTCCTCGTCGGCAAGGGAGTCGGACGCGTTAAGGCAGACCGCGCACTGGGCGCCGAAGACCATCGGTTCGGCGTCGGGCTCGTCGTCCAGCGCGACGACCCACTCCTCGAAGCGGTAGACGGCGCGCGTCACTTGGGGTCACCGCCGTTCTTGCTCAGCCGGTTGGTCTGACTCTGGGCGTTGACCTGGCGAACTCGCTCACGGAGGCGGTCGGCGGCAGTGGATTCCGGCTCAGGGGCTGACGGCGTGTTGTTCATGGGGGCTCCCCTCCGCCTCGACGCGATGGCAGAGGGCAACCGTATTGCTGCGGAGTGGAGTGTCGCAACTGTGTGTCGCGGCGAAGGTGAGGAGATCCTGAGGTGGTTTCAGATCAGGCCGCTGAGTCGCCGCGTCTTGATGTTGTGGAGGAGTGCGCGGAGGCGTGGAGCATTGGTCGCGATCACCATGCGAGGTGCATCGCTCTCACGTATACGGAGTTGATCGCCCGTGTTGGTCATCTCCACGCAGTTGGCGTCCTCCGCCGAATATGACGACTTCTGCCAGTAGTTGTCTGACATCTCTGCCTTCCTCAAATATCGCGTGCGATCCGCAGAATCAGATCGCGTGCCTCCTTGGGGGTGGTGGCCAATTCTTCCATGCGATTCAAGGTGGCGCGGTAGTTCCGCAGGTGCGTCTCCGCGTCGAGCAGCACCGACCCGTGCGCCGAGTCAAGTTGCACCGTGTCCAGCGCTGTTACCGCCCCGGAGGCGTAGAGGGCGAAGATTCCGATGTTCGGGAACACTCCAGCGGAGAAGGGGATGACGCGAATGGTGACATTGTCCCGCTCTGTGGCTTCCGCCAAGTATTCGAGTTGTCTGTGTGTGACTTTACGGCCACCGAACTGCATGCGCAGCGCGGCCTCGTGGATGAGGTACAGGCATTTCGGCGGCGCCTCCCGGTCCAGGATGTCACGGCGTCGCATCCGGTGTGAGAGTCGCCGGCGAAGCTCGACCGGAGCCAACTCCGGTACGGCTGTGCCGAATAGCGTCCTGGCATATTCCTCGGTCTGTAGCAGTCCTGGAATGTGGGCCACCTGCATGGAGCGCATCGCCCTCGCGTGGTGTTCAAGCTCCGCGAGGTCGAGCCAGGCTGGCGGCAGGGTACCGCGGTACTCCTCCCACCAGCCCTTCACGCGCTCCTCGGCCATCGCCGCGAGCGCGTCCACGTAGTCCTTGTCGGGGCAGGAGTAGGCGCGCGCGAACGTCCGCACCCGCTCGGCGCTCACTCCGAAGCGGCCGGACTCGGTGTTGCTGATCCGCGTGCGGTCCATGTCCAACAGGGCCGCCGCGTCACCGCCGTTGAGGCCGGCGCGCTCGCGCATCTTGCGCAGCTCGGCGCCGAGTCGTCGCTGCCGGGCGGTAGGTGTCGACCTGGGTGGCAAGGTGGTCCCCTCCTGTGTTCGCGCACTCGCGCTCCGTACTCTTCCACGATCGGGTGGAATATCAAAACCGTTCCCGATCGAGTAGCAAATGTCTTCCTAGATGTCCTACGGTTCTCCATGGCCTCACGTTGGGTAAGTAAGCGAACCCGGCCCGCACCCGGCCGTGTTGGGAAGGAACCGCCGTCATGACCACCATCGCCCCCCGCTCCTACCGCCTCACCGCGCCGAACGTCGTGGACACGCCTCGGCTCGCCCGCAACCACGTCGCGGAACTGCTCACCATCGCCGGGCACGGCGAACTCGTCGACACCGCGCGCCTCCTCGTCAGCGAGGCGGTAACGAACGTGTACCAACACACCACCGCGGACCGGCTCTCCATCCGTACCGACATCCGGTCCCACCAGGTTCGGGTGGCCGTTCAGGACGCCGCTCCGCGCCGGCTGCCCTGCGTCTCGTCTGCCGACAACGAGGCGCAAAGTGGCCGTGGCCTGGCGCTTCTCGAAATGCTCGCCGCCGCCTGGGGCGTCACCTTCCACGGCGCTCCGGAGCCCGAGGCGAAGACCGTCTGGTTCGAACGCCGGTCCGACGGAGGTTGCTAGCCTGCTGTTCTGTTCAGGACACACGGGGGAAGAACATGAGTGGTATGCAGGGCTGGCCGGGTGCGGGTTATCCCCCGGCGCCCGGACCTGGCAACCAGGGCAACCAGGGCAACCAGGGCAACGACAGCGGCAAGCGCTTCGGGATCTGGGCCGGCGTCATCGTGGTGGCCGTGGCCGCCTCCTTCGGGCTGGCCGCCGCGACCGGCGCCGACGCGCGAGGCGGCGGGGCCAGTGCCGCGGGGCCGGTCGGGCCGGGTGGCCTGGGTGACCCGGGCGACCTGGGGGACCTGGAGGGTCTCGAGGACTTCGAGACCCCGGACTTCGACGACGGCACCGACATCGGCGGAGCCGACGGCGGCGGCTCGACGGACGGGACGGGGGGAACCGACACCACCATCCCGACCGAGGAGCCCACTCCGACCGACCCGACGCTCGAGGCGTTCCAGCAGGTCGGTTCGGGCGACTGCCTCAACAACTGGATGACGGACGAGGTCTCCTGGGCCTCCGACCTGCCCGAGGTGGTCAACTGCGACGCCGAGGGCGCCGCGCTCTGGGTGTCCCAGACCAGCGAGTACACGTCCGACTGCGGGATGAGCCCGGGCCAGTCGTACCTCTCCTACAGCGCGGGGCTGGAGACCGTCACCCTCTGCGTGACCCGCCAGTTCGACGTCGGCCAGTGCTTCCTCGGCATGTCGGACGGCAGCGCCAACCTGATGAGCTGGGTGGACTGCGAGGGGACCATCCCCGCGCCCTACAGCCAGCTCTACAACGTCACCGCGGTCTACTCGGCGCCCGCCAACACCGATGGCGAGGAGTGCCGTTCGGCCTCGGGCGACGACTTCTGGTGGTGGACCGTCGACGACGACTCGGTGCTGCTCTGCGCCGTCGTCTACCGCTGAGTTCGGGGGAGAGTGCCGTGAGCAACCCATACCAACAGCCGAATCCGAATCCGAATCAGGATCCGACTCCGTACCAGCCCACACAGGCGGCGCACCCGATACAACCGCCGCAGCCCGCCCCGGCCCCCGGCTACGGGTTCCCGCAGCCGCCGCAACCCGCCCCGGCCCCCGGCTACGGTTACGGCTATCCGCAGCCGGGGATGGCGCCCGGCCCGGGCGCCGGGTGGCCGACGCCGCCGCCGCGGAACGGCAATCCGGGGCTCGCCGTCTTCCTCACCATCGGCGCCACGATCGTGCTGATCCTGGTGTACGGCTTCCTCACCGGCGCCGTCGTCGACTTCGAGGCGTTGATCGAGGAGGCGATTACCGAGGGCACCGAGCCCGACGTCGCCCAACTCACCTGGCTCGCCGTGCTGCTCGGCGGACTGGTCGGGCTGCCGGCCGGGAGGCTCGCGCCCGGGCAGCCGGGGCTCTACGTGCTCGCCGGCTTCTGTGCCCTGGTCACGATCCTGGTGGGGGAGACCTTCGCCACCGCCGTGCTGGCCTCCGAGGCGACCGACGGGGCGAAGGGCGCGCTGGAGTTCTTCTTCGAGGACTTCGGCGACATGTGGGACGGCTGGACCACCGACGCGCACGGGCTGACCTGGCTCTTCGTGGCCCTGGCTCCGGCCGGCGCGGTGTTCACCGGCTTCCTGCTGGGGCAGAACCGGCGGCCCATAGCCTGACCGGCATGAGTACGAACGAGACGACCCGAGAGATCGTCCAGGAGTTGTTCGGGCGGATCGGCGCGGGGGACCAGGACCGGATCGCGGAACTGTTCGCCGAGCCCGTCGACTGGCGGGTTGACTGGCCGGAGGGCGAGCACGGCAGGGCCGCCACCCCGTGGATCCGCGCCCGGTCGACCCGCGCCGACGTCGCCGAGCACTTCCGGCAGATCGGCGAGCACCATGTCCCCGAGGAGGCGGGCACGGTGGTCGAGCGGATCCTGGTGGACGGAGGGGACGCCGTCGTCACCGGCGAGATCCGGGGGACCGCCAAGCCCACCGGCCGGCCCTACCGCTCCCGGTTCGCCATCCACCTCACCGTGGAGAACGGCCTGGTCACCAGGTACCACGTGTACGAGGACAGCCTGGCCGTGGCCCAGGCGTTCGAGGCGTGACAGGCGGCACTCAGCAGCCGGGCAACGGGTCCTGCTCGACGGGACGTTCGGGTGGGCGCGGGGCCTGACGCAGGGCCAGCTTGGCGCGGCAGTCGGGACCGAGGCCCCACAGTCGCGCCTCGCGGTCGTGCAGCGGCCGGCCGCACAGCCGGCAGGTGACGCGGGGGCGGCCGTCGGCCCGGTCGTCCTCGCCCGGGAACTCCAGGATCTCGTCCGTCACTTCTCCTCCGGCGCGATCAGCGGGAAGAGCCGGGTGACGGCCGCGACCGGCGCCGCGGCCGCCGGCCGGCCGCGGCGGTCCTGGTAGGGGGCGAGCAGCGCCCTGAACTCCTCGGCCAAACGGGTCAGTTCGGCCGGCGTGAGGTGGACGACGGCGGAGAACGCCTCGTCACGCCGCCACTCCTCGGGCGCGGCTTCGCGGTGGGCGAGCCACCGCTGGTAGCTCTCGTCCTCCAGACCCCTGGCCAGCACGTCGAAGCCGGCGTCGACCGGCTCCGCCGGCGCCCGCAGCCGCCAGGGGCGTACCCGGCCGCCGCCGGCGTGCGGGGCCTCCTCGATCAGGCCGTGCCTGGCCAACTGCCGCAGATGGAACGAGCAGAGCCCCGAGCTGTGGCCGAGTCGCCGCGCCGCCTCGGTCGAGGTGACGGTGCCGAGCTCGGCCAACAGGTCGAGCAGCGCCCGGCGCACGGGGTGTTCGGTGAGAGGAGGAGGGGCCGTGGTCTCGTCTTCTTCGGTCACTTTGCAAAGTCTGGTACTTTGCAAAGCGTCGGGTCAAGTCCGGGAGCCCAGGAGGACGTTGTCATGGCTGCTGTGTTGGTCCAGGGGGAGCCCGTCGACGCGTACCCCAGACCGGCCCCCGAGGCGGTGCGCGGGTCCGTGCGGCGGATCACGGTGGTCGGCGAGGAGGTGCTGCACCGGCCCTGCCGGGACGTCACCGAGTTCGGCTCACCCGAACTGGCGCGGCTGGTCGACGACATGTTCGCCACGCTCGACGTGGCGGAGGGCGCCGGGCTCGCCGCCAACCAGGTCGGCGTCGACCTGCGGCTCTTCGTCTGGGACATGACCGACGACTGGGGGGTGCGGCACGTCGGGCACATCGCCAACCCGGTGCTCGACGAGGAGCCGGCCGAGCGGCGCACGCTGCTCGAGGAGCCCGAGGGATGCCTGTCCGTGCCGGGGCCCTACGTGCCGCTGGCTCGGCCCGACCACGCCGTGGTGCGGGGCGTCGACCTCGAAGGACGGCCGCTGGTCATCGAGGGGCGCGGCTACTTCGCGCGCTGCCTCCAGCACGAGACCGACCACCTGTACGGCCGCCTCTACCTGGACCGGCTGGCGGCCAGGGACCGTCGGGCGGCGCTGCGCGAGATGGCCGCCCTGCACGACGAGGTGCTGGCCCGCCGCGCGGCACGAGCCGGGCGACGGGCCAGCGGGTGAACTGAGGAGAAGAGGAGCGGAAAGGGGACGCGGCCGGTCACTCCTGGCCGGCCGGGACCTCCTCGTCGTTGCGGATCTGGTTCATCAGGGCCGTCGTCTGCTCCATGTCCCACAGCACCGCCGACTGGCCGTCCGGCGTCTGGAAGCCGGGGTCGGCGACCGGGATGTTCATCCGGTTGGCGCCCCGCATGCCCCAGAACATGGAGCGCAGGTCCCAGAGCGACATGTCCTCGTCGACGATCAGCGAGTCGAGTGAGGCGTTGGCCACCGGGAAGAGCCGGAACGGGTTCAGCAGCGTGGAAGGCGAGGCGGCCTGGTCGGCGAGGGTGCCGAGGAAGTTCTGCTGGTTCTTGGTGCGGCCCAGGTCGCCCTCGGCCTCCTGGTAGCGCTGGCGGTTGAAGGCCAGCGACTCGGCGCCGTTCATTCGCTGGCAGCCGGCCTCGAAGTTCGCGCCGGAGTTCCGGTCCTCGATCGGCTCGTCGAGGCACATCTCGACGCCGCCCAGCGAGTCCACCACGTTGGCGAAGCCGGCGAAGCCGATCTCGACGTAGTGGTCGATGCGGATGTCCAGGTTGTACTCGATGGTGCGGGCCAGCAGCCAGGGGCCCTCGATGGAGTAGGAGGCGTTCAGCTTCTGCGTCTGCTCGGGGATCCGGTTGCCTGACTCGGAGCCGGTGAACTCGGGGATCGTCACCCAGGAGTCGCGGGGCAGGGAGATCATGGTGCTGCCGTTGCTGCCGACGTGCAGCAGCATCATCGAGTCGGTGCGCTTGCCCTCGACGCTGCCGGTGTGCAGCTCCTGCTGCTGCTCCTCGGACAGGCCCTCGCGGCTGTCGGAACCGACGATCAGGTAGTTGGTGCCCTCGCCGGCCTCCGGGCGGTCCTCGACGACCGACAGGTCGACCTCGCGCCGCAGCTTGCCGTCCGCCCAGAAGTAGGTGGCGGTGCCGACCGTCACCAGCACAAGCACCAGGGCCAGCGCGGTGTAGCCGATGCGGCGGCCCCAGCGGGGGCGGCGCGGCGGAGTCCGGCCGTACTCGTCGTCGTAGGGCGGGGTGGGCGGCGGGGGACCCTGCCCCTGGCCGGCGCCCCGGTAGATCTGGCCCTCGTTGTAGTCCGCGTCGTAGCCGGGCCCAGGGCCGGCCGGCTGGTACGCGTCATGCTGCGGCGAGCGCTGGCGCGGGGGTCTCTGGACGTGCGGCATGACCCGTGCGCCCTCGGGCGAGGGGCGGCGGTTCCGTTGCTGCTCGTCGTCGGTCCATCCGTTGGGCCAGTCGCTCATAACACAGCAGTCTGCCTGGCCGGGGATGACCCGCGGGAGGTGGGGTGCGGACTGTGGCAGATCTGATGCAATCGGTCGCACTGGGTGCCTGACCAGACGCTGTCTAGGCTGAGGATATGACTGATCTTCCCGGGAAGCCGACCGCGGCCTCCCGCACCACGCTCTCCCACATCATGTCGCCGAACGACGTCAACCTGCTGGGCACCGTGCATGGTGGCGTGGTCATGAAGCTCGTCGACGACGCGGCCGGGGCGGTGGCCGGCCGGCACTCGGGCGGCCCGGCCGTCACGGCCTCGATGGACGAGATGGTCTTCCTCGAACCGGTGCGGGTGGGCGACCTCGTCCAGGTGCACGCCCAGGTCAACTGGACCGGGCGCACCTCGATGGAGATCGGGGTGCGGGTGATGGCGGAGCGGTGGAACGAGTCGGGGCCGGCGACCCGGGTGGCCACCGCCTATCTGGTGTTCACCGGCGTCGACGAGAACGGCAAGCCGCGCCCCGTGCCGGCGGTGATCCCGGAGACCGACCGGGACCGCGGCCGGTACCAGGAGGCCCAGATCCGCCGCACCCACCGGCTTGCGCGCCGCCGCGAGATCCAGGAGCTGCGGGCCGGGCAGGAGCGGACCGGCTGAACGTCGGTCGGTGGATGCCGCCGGGGGTCACAGGCGGGCGATGCGGGCGTGGCGCTGGCGCGGGGCGCGGCGCGGCGGGGCGACGCCGGTGAGCAGGATCAGCCGGGCCGCGCGGTGCCGCTGGCCGGTGTAGGGGGCGAGCAGTTCGAGCATCCGCTCGTCGTCCGCCTCCCGCTCGCCGGCCAACGCGTAGCCGACGGTCCCCGGCAGGTGCAGATCGCCGACCGTGACGGCGTCCGGGTCCCCGTTGCTGCGCTGCAACGTCTCGGCCGCGGTCCACGGGCCGATGCCGGGGACGGCCTGGAGCCGGGCCAGTGCCTCGGGCAGCGGCATCGCGGCCGCCTCCTCCATCCGGCGGGCCACCCGCGCGGCCCGTACCACCGCGGCCGAGCGCTTGGGGTCCACGCCGGCCAGGTGCCACTCCCAGGACGGGATCATCCGGTACGTCCCCGGCTCGGGCGGCACGAACATGTCGAGCTCGGCGCCTGGCCCTGGGGCCGGCTCGCCGAAGCGGCGCAGCAGCAGGCGCCAGGCGCGGTACGCCTCCTCGGTGGTGACCCGCTGCTCGAGGATCGAGGGGACCAGCGCCTCGAAGACCAGCCCGGTACGGGCCAGCCGGACGCCGCGGTGCCGGCGCAGCGACTCGGCGACCAGTGGGTGGTGCGGGACGAACGCGGCGGGGTCGTCGTCGGCGCCGAGCAGCGCGGGCAGGGAGTCGAGGGCCCAGTCGGCGCCCGGGCCCCAGGCGGTGCAGCCAACGGCCGGGTCGCCGGCGGCGAGGCGCAGGGTGGCCGGGCCCATGGGGGTGCGGGTGGCCCGCCACAGCGTGCCGTCTGAGGCGGCTCGGAACGCCGGGTCGTACGGCCCGCGCCGCAGCACGAGCAGGCTGCGGCGCAGGTCGTAGGGGGTGGGCGGGAGCCAGTCGCGGTGCGGCACGACCGGCAGGCTACGCGACGGGGTCGGCGCGGCCGGCGCGGGGCGTCCACCCCGTCGCGGCCTATCTGCCCTGGAACTCGGCGGCGGTGGTGCGGAGGGTGGGCAACTGGTCGTAGAGCTGGTCGCCCGGGCAGTCGGTGGCGTAGGCGTCGCGGTGCCCCGACACGTTGTCCAGCTCCACGATGGTGCCGGCCGGCCACTTGCCGCCGGTGCTCTCGCGGTTGCTGGTGCCGGTCGGGTCGCCGTCGTGCAGGCCGAGTTTCCAGGCGGTGAGCCTGGCGAGCGCGTCGCGGGCCTGGCTGCTCGGCGCGGTGTCCGAGTGGCTGCCGAGGAGCGCGACGCCCGAGCTGTTGTGGTTGAAGCCCAGGGTGTGGGCGCCCTGAACCGGCTCGGCGACGCCGCCCGCCCGGCCCTCGTAGATGGTGCCGCAGCGGTCGACGAGGAAGTTGTAGCCGATGTCCCGCCAGCCCTGGCTCTCCACGTGGTAGCGGTAGATGCCGCGGATCAGCGCCGGCGAGTCGGAGCAGGCGTAGTCGTTGCCGCCGGCCGTGTGGTGCACGAAGAGGGTCTTGACCGTGTCGGTGTAGAGGAACTCGTCCTCCCGCAGCGACTCGTCGGCGCCCCAGCCGGCGCGGCTCACGATGCTGGGCCGGGGCGCGGTGTGGTCGGCGGCGGCGAGGGTCGCGCCGTGCGGCCGCGGGGCGGCGGGCAGGGGCCTGGCCTCGGGGAGCGGCCTGGCGCCCGTGGTGGGGGTGCCGGGGTCGATCAGTTCGAGGCGCAGCCCGGCGGGCAGCTTGTGGGTCACGGACTCGCCGTTGGCGCCGTCGTCTGTGGCGGTGCTGTCGGTGGCGGTGCCGTCGGTGGGGGCGTCGGGTGCGGTGCCGTCGTCGGGCGGCTCGGCCGCGGGCAGCACCCGGACCTGGACGCCGTCCGAGGGGCCGACCCAGAGCGGCGCGGTGCCGCCGCGCAGCTCGGCGCCCGCCGCCTCGGCGGAGCCGGGGTCGGGGGCGTGCTCGGGGTGGGCGTCGAGCTGCCGCCAGTCGGACCAGTCGCCGGTGTCGGCGGCCCTGGTGCGGACCAGCACCTCGCCGTCGAGCGCGGCGGTGGCGTCCTGCCAGACGACGCCGAGCAGCGAGAACGGCTCGGTGTCGGTGGCCGGCAGGCCCTGGGCGTCGGCGGCGTTCGGGTCGTCGGTCGTGGCGGCGGGCGGTGGGGCGGGTTCCGGGTCCTGGATCGGCGCGAGGGGCATCGACTGGAGTCCGCCGGTCGGGGGCAGCGCGGGGGCATGGTCCGTGGGCTGCCCGGTGGCGAGGGCGGGGGCGGTCAACAGGGCGGCCGAGCAGGCGGTTCCGAGCAGGGAGGCAAGCAGTGCACGCATGAAATGATCTTGTGCATACTCGGTCGAATCTGTCCATTCAGGGAGTTATGGGGTGAATGCGGAGCGCGGTCGTCCGCGGGCCCGCCGGCGACCCTGGCCCCGTCGCGGCCGGACTACGCTGGCGCCGTGAACACCGCCGACCGCACCCCCGCCGACCTGCTGCGTTCCGCGCTCGCCGCCGACCCCGGCCGGCCGCTGCTGACCTACTACGACGACGCCACCGGGGAGCGGGTCGAGCTGTCCGCGGCCACCCTCGCCAACTGGGTGGCCAAGACCGGCGGGCTGCTCCAGGACCAGCTGGCCGTCGGCCGCGGCGAACGGCTCGCGCTGCTGCTCCCCGCCCACTGGCAGACCGCCGTCTGGCTGCTGGCCTGCGCCGCCGTCGGCGTCGTCGTCGAGGTGGACGGCGACCCGGCCGAGGCCGACGCGGTGGTCGCGGGGCCTGACCGGCTCGACGACGCCAGGGCCTGCCGGGGCGAGCGGATCGCGCTGGCGCTGCGCCCGCTGGGCGGCCGCTTCCCGCAGCCACCCGAGGGGTTCGCCGACTACGCGGTCGAGGTGCCGGGCCACCCCGACACCTTCGCCGCCTACGACCCGCCGGGCCCCGACGACCCGGCGCTGCTGGTCGAGGGCCGCGCCCTCACCGGCGGCGAACTGCTCGCGGCCGCCCGCACCGACGCCGCGGAGCGCGGCCTCGGCCCTGGCGACCGGCTGATGTCGCTCGCCGGCTACGACAGTTGGGCCGGCCTCGCGGCCGGCCTCTACGCCCCACTGGCCGTCGGCGGCTCGGTGGTGCTGTGCCGGAACACCGACCGCCTCGACGTCGCCGCCCTCGCCGCGCGCCGGGAGAGTGAGCGCGTCACCCACTTCGCGCACTGACGGTGGCCGGCCGGGGCCGGCGCCCGCAGGATCGTCACCATGAGGGTGCCGAGACAGCCCGCCTACCGCGCGCCCGACCGCGCCCCAGGCCCGGAGCTCCCACCGGAGCCGCCGGGCCTCGTTCGCCGCTGGGTCGGGCGCGTCAGGTCCTGGTGGGCCGGATCCTGGTGGGCCAGGTCACGGTGGACCGGGTCACGGTGGACCGGGTCACGGTGGACCGGGTCACGGTGGGGCCGGCTTCGGCGCGGCGGGATCCTTCGCGGCCGGGTCCCGCGCGGCCGATTCCTCCGCGGCCGGTTCCTCCGCCGCCGGTTCCTCCGCCGGATCAGGCTGCGCTGGGTGGCGGCCGCCGTGGCCCTGCTGGTGCTCGGCTCGGCCACCGCCGGCTGGTGCTACCTCCGCGGCCTCGACGGCAACATCGTCACGGACGTCACCACCGCGGACGAGCTGGAGCGGCACCGTGCGGAGCGGCCGACCCGCGCGCCCGGCAGCGAGGCCGAGAACATCCTGGTCATCGGCACCGGTGAGCGCAGCCCCGACACCGTGCTCCTCTTCCACCTGGCCGGCGACCGGAGCAGCGGCACCGCCGTCGCGCTGCCGCGCGCGCTCGGCGTCGCCGTGCCGCGCTGCGCGGGCCCGGAGGGCACCAGGCTCGCCGCCCGGCGCGGCACCCTCGACACCGCCTACGCCAGCGGCGGCGCGGCCTGCCTGATCCGCACCCTCGAAGGGCTCACCGGCATCCGGGTCGACCACCACCTCATCGTCGACTACGCCGTGGTCGGCCGGGTCGCCGACGCCCTCGGCGGAATCGAGCCCTGCACGCTCGACGCACTGGGCAGAAAGCTCGTCAGCAGCGGGGTGCTGCTCAACCCCGCCAAACTTTTGCCAGTGCTTGACGCCCTGACCTCATCCATCACATCCGACACGGAGCTCAACTCCCTTCGCGAGCTGTACGACCTCCTGCGCGAGATTCGCTCGGTACCGCGCGACGCGCTCCGATTCCTCACCGTTCCCACGGAAACGGGTGATCGCACCGCGCTCGTCGAGGCCGACGCGGAAGCCCTGTTCACGCGGCTGCGCGAGGACCGGCCGGTCTCCGCCGACGACGGCGGACCGCCCCTCGCGGCGCCGGATGACGCGGCGGCGAACACCATGTGCGGGTAAAGAGCAAGGCGATAAAACCCCAGAAAGAGGGAGGAGCAGGAGGATTGGCGTCGCTGACGGGGGTGGAATGCGTCACCGCCATCGCTGCGCGCGGAACCTGGCGGCTAGTGTGTGCCGTCTGATCCTCGAGCAGGCACACGGAGGGCGCACGGAGACGTGGACGCGCAGGGACGTGGGGGAGCGGGCGATGTCGACCCCGCGGATCAGTGGGTACTGAACCCAGACACCGGTAACTACGAGCTGCGCCTGCCGGGCGCCAGGCAGCCCGGGCGGCCCGGCGGTGCCGGCGGTCGGGGCCAACGCCCGACCGGCGACGTCGGGTCGGCGGCCGAGGGGGGCGCACGCACCGCGCGTAACACTCCGCCACGGCAGCGTCGCGCCCCGGCGCCCGCGCCGGGCGGCAGCGCCCCGCCCAACGCGGGCGACAAGCCGGTGCCAGGGCAGCGTGATCGCCGCGCCCCGGTCAACCGGCGCCGCGGCAAGAACGTCAAGAAGAAGCGCAGCCGCACCAGGCGGGTGCTGACCTGGCTCGGCGGCACCGTCGCGATGCTGGTGCTGATCGCCTCGCTCGGCGCCTGGTACCTGTGGGAGCGGCTGAACGGCAACCTGACGCGGGTGGATGCCGGCGTCTCCGCCGACTACGGCGACGGCGACCCGGTGAACATCCTGTTCATCGGCACCGACAGCCGCACCGGCGACGGCAACGACTCCTACGGTGGCGAGGCCAGCGAGGGCAACGACACCACGATCCTGATGCACTTCTCGGCCAACCGCGAGCACGCCACCGGGCTGAGCATCCCCCGCGACATGATCACTGACATCCCCGAGTGCGAGGTCACCGCCGAGGACGGCACGACGGAGACCATCCCCGCCTCCGAGGGCGTGCGGTTCAACCAGTCGATGGGGGCCCTGGGCCGCGACCCGAGCTGCGTCGTCAACTCCGTCCAGGAGATGACGGGCGTCACCATCAACCACCTGATCATGGCCGACTTCAACGCCGTCAAGGACCTGTCGTCGGCGGTCGGCGGCGTGCCGATCTGCCTCGAGGAGCCCATCGACGACCCGAAGTCCGGGCTCGACCTGGCGGCCGGCGAGCACACCGTGGAGGGCGAGGAGGCGCTGTCCTTTGTCCGCACCCGCTACGGCGTGGGCAACGGCGGCGACCTGGACCGGATCAAGCTCCAGCAGCAGTTCGTGGCCTCGATGGCCCGGCAGATCACCGACGGCGGCATCCTCTCCAGCCCCACCAGGCTGCTCGACCTCGCCGACGCCGCCACCCGGGCGCTCACCGTCGACGACGAGATCTCCAACGTCAACGACCTGCGGCTGCTCGCCGAGGACGTCGGCCGGGTCCCGATGTCCGACATGAACTTCGTGACCGTGCCGGTGGTCGACAACCCGGACGAGCCGGAGGACGCCCGCGCCACCGTCGTCCTGGACGAGGGGCGCGCCGCGCCGATCTTCCGGATGATCCAGGAGGACATCGACCCGAACCAGGCCGCCGAGGAGGAGGCAGCCGCCGAGGAGGCGGCGGCCGAGCCCGTGCCGGCGGCCGAGGTCAGGGTCGACGTCTACAACGGCGGCGACGTGATCGGCGCGGCCCAACAGACCCTGGAGTGGCTGCAGAACGTCCAGGGCATGCCGCTGAGCACCAACAAGAGCAACGCCCCCGAGTCGCAGGACACGACGACCCTGGAGTACGGTGCCGACCAGGCTGGCCAGGCCGCCACGCTCGCCGAGGTCATGGGCCTCCCGGACTCGGCGCTCCAGCAGGTCGACGAGGACCGGGGCGACACGCCCATGATGCTGGTCCTCGGGAACGACTTCCGCGGCCCGGGCGAGCCCATCGAGATTCCGGCGGAGCTGCCGGACGACGTCGACAGCATCACCGCGGACGACGAGAGCGTCTGCGCAAGTTGACTGCGCCTGTTTAACCTGGCTCCGCCCGGCCCCGACGGAATGACCTCCGCCTGGGCCGGGCGGAGCCGATCACAGTGGAAGTGGAAGTGGGGGATCCCGTGCGGAGGAGTGGTATACGCGGGGAAGGCGAGGGTGGAGGTTCCGCCGAGCGGGGCCTCCCCGACGGCACGGTTCCGCTGCCCCGCGTGACGGAGCCGACCGAACCGGCCGAGCCGATCGAACCGGCCGAGCCGGCTTCGGCCGCCGGAGGCGGCGGGCGCGCCGAGGCGCGTCGCGGCCGGAAGAAGCCCAAGCCGCGCTGGCGGCGGGTCCTGCTCTGGACCTCGGGTTCGCTCGCGTTCCTGGTGCTGGCCGCGGCCGGCGCCGTCTACTTCTACATCGAGCACCTCAACGGCAACATCGAGTCGGACGACCTGAACCTGGGCGGCAACCGCCTGGACCGCGCCACGCCCAACGCGGACGGTCAGGTTCCGCTCAACATCCTGCTGCTCGGCTCCGACTCCCGTGAGGGCGCCAACCAGGAGCTCGGCGGCGGCAGCGAGGGCGGTGAGCGCGCCGACGTGCAGCTGCTGATGCACGCCTCGGCCGACCGCAGCAACATCACGCTGATCAGCGTGCCGCGCGACACCATGATCACCATTCCGGAGTGCACCGACCCGGAGACCGGCGAGGTCTACCCCGAGAGCTACGACCGGATCAACGCCTCCCTCGGCCACGGCGGCCCCGGCTGCACCGTCGCCGCCTGGGAGGAGATGACCGGCATCCCGATCGACCACTTCATGATGCTGGACTTCGAGGGCGTGGTCAGCATGGCCGACGCCGTCGGCGGCGTCCCGGTCTGCGTGGACGCCAATGTCGACGACCCGGAGTCGCACCTGCGGCTGCCGGCCGGCGACAACGTCGTGGAGGGCGAGCAGGCGCTCCAGTGGTTGCGCACCAGGCACGCGTTCGGCGACGGCGGCGACGTCGGCCGCACCAGGGGCCAGCAGATGTACCTGAGCAACATGGCCGACGAGCTCCAGGGCAGCACCTCGCTGACCAACCCGGGCGAGCTGATGGACCTGGCCGAGGCCGCCACCAACGCGCTGACCGTCGACAACGACCTCGCCAGCGTCCAGGACCTCTACGGCCTCGGCGAGGACCTGCGCTCGGTGCCTGGCGACCGGATCAACAGCATCACCATGCCGTGGCTGCCCGACCCGGAGAACCCGGACGTCACGGTGGTCCCCGACCCGGCCGAGGCGGAAGCGCTGTTCGCGCTGGTCAGGGACGACATCCCGCTGGACGACCAGGAGGCGCGGCCCGCCGAGGACGAGGACGGGGCGTCGGACGCCGCGGAGACCGACGAGCCCGCCACCCCCGAGTCCACCCCGGATCCGGCGGCGGACGTCGCCGTCCTGGTACGGAACGGCACCGGCGACGTGACCACCGGCGAGGCGCCGGCGGACGGCCGGGCCAGCGACATCACCGAGGAGCTCGTGGCCCGCGGGTACACGGGCGCGACGACCGATCTCGGCTCTGAGCCGCAGCCCGACTCCATGGTGCTCTACCCGACGAACGCGCAGCAGGCCAACGCGGAGGCGGTGGCCGAGGCCATGGGCCTGCCGCACTCCGCGGTCCGGATATCGCCGAGCGCCGCGGGGATCACCCTGATCGTGGGCAACGACTGGCGCGAGGGCGCCGACTACCCGGAGCCGTCCCAGGAGGAGACCGGCGGCGAGACGGGCACGGGCGAGGAGGAGCAGGCCGTCGACGACGAGGCCATCCTCTTCGGCGACGACAAGGACTGCATGTCGGTCAACCCCGCCTACACCTGGTAGCCGCGCGGGCCGCCGGCCGGGGCGCGGCGCGTCCCGGTCCGGCTACCAGGACCGCGGTCAGGGCTGCTCGGCGGCGACGGGCTCCCGGCGGGAGGCGATGACCTGCCGGGCCAGCTTCCTCGGGCTGGTGAGGAATCCCCAGCCCCAGGAGAGGTGCATGGTGGCGAGCGCCAGCGGGATCCGGAGCCGCGCGCCGAGGCCGAGCCCCTTGCCGGCCGGCAGCGAGCCCAGCGTGATCGCGGCCAGGTAGCCGCCGGGGACCAGCAGGCCCCACGGCGTCAGCACCACGCCCACCACCAGGCCGGCGGCGATCGCCACCAGCGCCACCGGCGGCGCGAGATAGCGCGGGTTGATGGAGCCGGAGTGGTAGCGGGCCACCACGTGCCGCCAACGGCCGTAGTTGCGGTACTGCTTGGCCAGCGCCGCCACCGAGGGCCGTGGCCGGTAGGACACCAGCAGCTCGGGCGAGAACCAGACGAGCCCGCCGGCCTGCCTGATGCGGTAGTTGAGCTCCCAGTCCTGGGCCCTGATGAACTCCACGTTGTAGCCGCCCTGCCGCTCGAGCACCTCGCGGCGGAACACGCCCAGGTAGACGGTCTCGGCCTCGCCGGCCGCGCCACCGGTGTGGAAGGCGGCGTTCCCGACGCCGATCCGCGAGGTCATCGCGGCGGCCACCGCGTGCTCCCAGTCGTTCTCGCCCTCGGCGTGCATGATGCCGCCGACGTTGGCCGCGCCCGTCTCGTGGAGCAGCCGCACCGCGGTCGCGATATAGCCGGGGGACAGCATCCCGTGGCCGTCCACCCGCACCACCACCGGGTGCGAGGACGCCTCGATCGCCGCGTTGAGCCCGGCCGGCGTCCGGCCGGTCGGGTTGGGGACCGTGCGCACCCGCTCGTCGGCCGCGACCAGTTCGGCGGCGATCTCGTCGGTGCGGTCGGTCGAGGGGCCGAGGGCGATCACGACCTCGATCTCGCCCGGGTACTCCTGCTCGAGAATGTGCCGGACCGAGCTGCGCAGATGCCGCTCCTCGTTGAGCACCGGCATGATGACGGACACGGCGGGGGTCGGAATGCTGGTCACCGGCTCACGTTACCGCGAACGGGGGACCCCGAAGCGCGCCGGCCCCGGGTCGAAGATCGTATGGACATACCTTGGGCGCGGGAGGTGCCCGGATGCCCACCACCAGCACCACGACGTCACGTCTCGACCGCCGCCGAGGCCTTGCTCGCCGCTGGGGCCTGCGGCTCGCCGGCGGGCTCGCCGCCCTGACCCTGCTGACCAGCGGCGTCGGCCACGCCGTGGTCGACTCGGCCGCCAAGGGGGTACGCCGCGTCGACCCGTTCGACGGCCTCGCCGACCGCCCCGACGCCGGTCGCGGCCTCAACATCCTGCTGATCGGCACCGACTCCCGCGAGGGCCTGACCGAGGCGGAACGCGGCCGCTACCAGGTGGGCGACGTCGGCTGCTACTGCGCCGACGCCGTGATGCTGCTCCATCTCTCCGAGTCCCGCGACCGGATGACGGTGGTGAGCCTGCCGCGCGACAGCTACGCCAAGCTGCCGGGCCACGACCTGGTCCTCGCGGACGGGCACCACGACGCCCACCCGGACAAGCTCAACGCGGCGCTCTCGCACGGCGGCCCGCCGCTGATGGTGCGCACCGTGGAGGCGCTGACCGGACTGCGCGTCGACCACTACCTGGAGGTCGGCTTCGCCGGCTTCGCGGGCGCCGTCGACGAGGTCGGCGGCGTCGCCGTGTGCACGGCCGAGCCGATGCGGGACGAGAGCGCAGGGCTCGACATCCCCGCCGGCCGCACCGTCCTCGACGGCGCAGGCGCCCTCTCCTACGTCCGCGCCCGGCACGTCGACGGCGGCTCCGACGTGGACCGGATGGCACGTCAGCAGGACTTCCTCGCGGCCTTCTTCGACCGGGTGATCGACGACGGCGTGCTGCTCAACCCGACCAGGCTGGGGCGCACGGTCGACGCCCTCCTCGGCTCGGTCGCCGCCGACCCGGGCTTCGGGGCCGAGGAGATGCTGCAACTGGCCGGCCTGATGCGGGACTTCGACACGTCGAACGTCACGTTCACCTCGGTCCCGGTCGCCGACCAGAACCGCGAGGTCGACGGCCTCGGCTCCACGGTCCTCTGGGACCGCCCGGAGAGCGACCGCCTCTTCACCGCCCTCCGCACCGACGACCCCACGGCGGCCCCCTCACCGACGGCCGCGGCTTCCGCCACCCCCAACCCGAAGCCGGCCAACTGCTGACCCGGCCCCCGGCGGCTTCGCCGCCGGGGTTTTGGCCCCACCCTCCCCCAGCCTGGCGGCTGGGAGGTGCCCCCACTAGCCCTTTCCTCCGCGCTCCGCGCGGACGTGACGCCCGACGCCCGGGCCTTCGGCCCGGAGGCGCGGTCGCGAAAGGCCGGGCCCGGCAGGCCACCGCGCGGAGCGCGAAAAGGGCGGGTGGGTGGGGTCAAACTGGCGGCGAAGCCGCCGGCCTGGCCTGGCCTTCGGCCCGGAGTTGCGGTCGCCGACGGCCGAGCTTTCGGCCCGGCGGCGGCTCCGCCGCCAGGCGACAGCGCGCGGACTAGGGCGGGTGGGTGGGGTCAACCCCGCGGCGGCGCAGCCGCCAGCATGGCCAGGCCGGCGGAGCCGCCCGGCTAGCGGGTCGTGACGAAGGCGTCGGCCGCACGCGGCGGTCGCGGCCGTGGGGGGGAGGCCGCGTGGCCGATGGCCACGGCGCCCATCGGGTCCCAGTCGGCCGGCAGGGCCAACTCGGCCCGTACCACGTCGCGGCAGAACATCGTCGACGACACCCACGCCGAGCCGAGGCCCTCGCCGGCCAGCGCCACCAGCAGGTTCTGCACGCCGGCGCCCATCGCCACCACGAACATCTCCCGCTCGGCCGTCGCGCGCCGCTCGTCCGGGTAGTCGTGCGCGCCGTCCGCCACCAGGCAGGGAACCACCAGGTAAGGGGCCGCCCGCAGCACGTCGCCGCGCCGCACCCGGCGGGCGATGGACTCCTCGGACTTCCCGTCCCGCCGCAGGTCCGCGATCCAGGCGTCGCGCATCGCGTCGAGCAGCCCGCGCCGCGCCTCGGCCGACTCGAGCAGCACGAACCGCCAGGGCGTGGTGTGGTGCGGCGCCGGGGCCGTCACCGCGGCGGCCACGGCGCGCCGCACCGCGGCCGGTTCGACCGGCGCGTCCGTGAACTCCCGCACCGTGCGCCGCAGCGCCACGGCCTCCCTGACCGCCTCCGAGGTGCCGAGCCTGAACATGTCGGAGCCGGCGTCCCGCACCAGGTCACGGGCGGTGGCGGGGCCCTCGCCCACCAGGTGGGCCAGGCCGCGGACGACCGCCACCGGCAGCCCGGCCGTCTTGCCCTTCACCAGCTCGCCGGCGGCCGCGAGTTCGTCGGCGACCGCGGTGACCGTGACGCCGAGCTCGTTGCCGTGCGGGTCGGTCGAGCCGCGCAGGTCGTCGAGGACGGCGAGCCCGGCGGCGCCGATCGCCACGTCGGTCTGCCCCTCGCGCCACGGGCGGCCGAAGGTGTCGGTGACCAGCACCCCGACGTCCACGCCGAGCAGCTGGCGCAGGCCGCGCCGGATCCCGGCCGCCGAGGCGTCCGGGTCCTCCGGCAGCAACAGCACCGTGCCGGCGGGGGTGTTGGAGGCGTCCACGCCGGCCGCAGCCATCACGAAGCCGTGCCGCGACTCGACGATCCTGGTGCGGCCGCGGCGGGCCACCACCCGGACGGCCTCCTCGTCGATGGCGGCCTCGCGGTCGTCGGCCCGCCTGGCCCGCCCCTCGGCCTTGCTGACGATCTTGGAGGTGACGACGACGACGTCGCCGTCGACCAGCGCCGGCCCCCCGGTGGGCCCCGCCGTGGCCGACACGGCCGTGGCGATCAGCTTGGCCAGCTCGTCGCCCGGCGCCACCTCGGGGATGCCGGGAACCGCCCACACGGAGTACGCGGGAGCCGGCAGCTCGCTCGTCATGCGGCCGTGACCTCCTCGGCCAGTTCCAGCGCCGCGGTGGCCATGGCGGCGGCCGCGTCGAGGTCCGTCATCATCAGCGGCACGGCCCGGCAGCGGATGCCGTCGTCCTCGACGGCCTTCACCGCGTGCGCGTCCACCGTGTCCACCAGCCAGCCGTCGAGCAGCCCCGAACCGTAGTGCTGGGCGACGGCCGCCGCGGTGGCCTCGACGCCGACCGCCGCGAGCACCTTGTCCGCCATGCCGCGCACCGGCGCGTCGCCGACGATCGGCGAGAGGCCGACCACCGGCACCCCGGCGCTCGCGATGCCCTCGCGCATGCCGGGCACCGCGAGGATGGTGCCCACGCTCACCACCGGGTTGGACGGCGGGAAGACGATGACGTCGGCCGCGGCCACGGCCTCGAGCACGCCGGGCGCCGGCTTCGCCTGGTCCGCGCCGACCGGCACCACCGCGTGCGCGGGGACGGCGGCCCGCAGCCGCACCCAGTACTCCTGGAAGTGCACCGCCTTGCGGCCGCCGACCCCGTCGTCGATCAGCACATGCGTCTCGACCCGGTCGTCCGTCATCGGCAGCAGCCGGACGCCCGGCTGCCACCGCTGGCACAGCGCCTCGGTGACCGCGCTGAGCGGATAGCCGGCCTCCAGCATCTGGGTGCGGACGATGTGGGTCGCGAAGTCCCGGTCGCCGAGGCCGAACCACTCGGGCCCGACGCCGTAGGCGGCCAGCTCCTCCTTGACCGTGAAGGTCTCGTCCGCGCGGCCCCAGCCCTGCCCCTCGTGGATGCCGCCGCCCAGCGTGTACATCACGGTGTCGAGGTCGGGACAGACCTTGAGGCCGAACAGATGGATGTCGTCGCCGGTGTTGCCGATGACGGTGATGTCCGCGTCGGGGGCGGCCCGCTTGAGCCCGCGCAGGAAGCGGGCGCCGCCGATGCCGCCGGACAGAACCACGATGCGTCGCATGCCCGCCAGTCTGTCAGCAGGCCGCCGTCGAACGGGGCACGGGTGCGGAATGCGCCCGTTGGTGCATCCGCATCTGGGTGAGGCCGGGGAAGTAGACGTGCAGGCTGACGGCCGGCTCCAACGAGGCGTTGACCATCTCGTGCACGAACCCCGGCGCCAGCACCCGCAGCGAGCCCGGGGTCAGCACCCGCCCGCCGCGGCCCACCGTCGACTCGGTCAACGCGCCGGCCAGCACGGTGTAGACGCCGCTCGACTCGCCGTGGTCGTGCAGCCCGCTGCCTTGCCCAGGCACCCAGCTCAGCAGCCACACCTCGTATCCGGGGCCGGTGCGCAGCCGGTGGTACCAGCGGCTCGCCGCGTCGTACCGCACCAGGGGCGCCCAACACTCGCGGTCCCCGGCCAGCGCGCCGGCCAGGGCGGCGAACTCCGCCACGGTGCTGGGGTGCTCGGGAACGGGTGGCAGCAGATGCGGGATCGCCAGCGGATCGCCGGCGATCGCGTTGTCGTTGTCCATGGAGTCGGGGTACGCCTCGGTGAGCTCGGTGATCGAAGTCGGACTCGAAGGATGCCCTACAGGAACGAGTCGGGCCGCCCGTCCGTCAACCGAACGCGCGACCAGGACCATTGTTTCATCACTTCCGGTCGCTCCGGTCCCCGAATGGTTTATGCGGGGATGACACCGGACAGGTGCCGCGTTGCCCATCCGTGATGCGGCTGTGATCTACGTCGCTGACCGACGCCGGTTGCAACAAATCCGGCGCTCGGTACGTCCCTCCTTGTAAAGGAGAAGCGGCAGGCGCCGCAGGACGGATGAACGCGCATAATTTGTGGCGATTTGAACACTTTCCGTATGGCTGTGGTGCCACAGGGTGAATCATCGGGTGAATGGCAGATCGTGGCTTGTCCGCGCAGAGCCCGCGCTTGTAATTTCACTCATGTCGTTCGAGCGGTATCGATAACGGCGGCATCACGGGGACGCAAAGAAGACGAGGGGCGCGCATATGACCGAGCTGTTCCAGCAACTGCTGGTCGACGAGGCGGACGAAGAACTCGGCTGGCAGGAGCGCGCGCTGTGCGCCCAGACCGACCCGGAGTCCTTCTTCCCCGAGAAGGGCGGCTCCACGCGCGAGGCCAAGAAGGTCTGCCTCGCCTGCGAGGTCCGCTCGGAATGTCTCGAATACGCCCTGGCCAACGACGAACGGTTCGGAATCTGGGGCGGATTGTCCGAGCGTGAACGCCGCCGCCTGAAGAAGGCCGCCGTTTGACGGCCGTTTGACGGCCGCACGACGGCCGCACGACGGCGGTCCCCCACGACGAGGGGCCCGGGCACCGGCAGCCGCTAGTGTGGTGCGACGTCCACCACCGTCCAGCGAACCGGGGTCCGCACCTCGATGTCCGTGCAAAGTCATCCCGAATTCCCCCAGCACGTCGTCACGGCGGTGCTCGTCTCACACGACGGCGAACGCTGGCTCCCCGAGGTGCTTGCCGGGCTGCTCGGCCAGGACCGCCCGGTCCAGGACGTCATCGCCGCCGACACCGGCAGCGCCGACTCCTCGGCCACCCTGGTCAGCGACGCCCTCGGCGCCGAGCGCGTCCTCCACCTCGCCCGCCGCACCGGCTTCGGTGCCGCCGTGGCCGAGGCGGTCCGCACCGCGCCGGTGCTCACCCCGGACGAGCTCCCCTATCTCAAACGGCCGAACGCCTGGGACCCGGTCACCCGCAGCTGGAACAACGACGTCTACGACCTGCCCGAACTCCCGCACGGCGAACCGGTCCACTGGCTCTGGCTGCTGCACGACGACTCGGCACCCGCCCCCGACGCGCTGCTCGAACTCCTCCGCCAGGCCGACGCCAGCCCGTCCGCCACCATCGTCGGCGCCAAGCTCCGCGGCTGGTACGACCGCAGGCAACTCCTCGAGGTCGGCGTCTCCATCGCCAACAGCGGCCGCCGCTGGACCGGCCTCGACCGCCGCGAACAGGACCAGGGCCAGCACGACCAGGTCAGGCCCGTCCTCTCCGTCTCCACCGCCGGCATGCTCGTCAGGCGCGACGTCTTCGAGCGGCTCGGCGGCTTCGACCGGCGGCTCCCGCTGATGCGCGACGACGTCGACCTCTGCTGGCGCGCCCAGGCCGCGGGACACCGGGTGTTGATCGCCCCTGGCGCCGTCGTCAGGCACGCCGAGGCCGCCTCCCGCGAACGCCGCGCCATCGACTGCGGCGGCCGGCTCGGCGGCAACCCGCACCGCGTCGACAAGGCCGCCGCCAGCTACGCCCTGCTCGTCAACGCCCGCGCGGCCGTGCTGCCCTGGGTGCTGTTCCGGCTCGTCCTCGGCACCCTGCTGCGGGTGCTCGGCTACCTCGTCGGCAAGCTCCCGGGACGCGCGCTCGACGAGGTCACCGGGCTGCTCTCCACCCTGCTGGTCCCCGGCCGGGTGCTCGGCGCCAGGCGCCGCCGCCGCTCCATCACCGACCCGGGCAGCGACCCCAAGGAGCTCCGCCCCTACTTCCCGCCGGCCGGCGCCACCCTCCGCACCACCGTCGAACAGGTCGTCAGCAACTTCGGCGGGCGCTCGGAACCCGCCGCCGCCTCCGGCGGCCGACACGGCGCCGTCGAGTCGGGACCGAGCGACGACGAGTCCGACTCCCTGGAGATCGAGCAGTTCGCCAGGCTGCGGCGGCTGGCCCGCCGCCCCGGGCCCATGCTCTTCCTGGTCCTCTTCCTCGCCTCGCTGCTCGCCTGCCGCGAACTCCTCGGCACCGGCGCCCTCAGCGGCGGCGCCCTGCTGCCCGCGCCCGGCGAGGCCGGCGCGCTCTGGGACCGCTACCTGGACACCTGGCAGCCCGTCGGCACCGGCGGCGACGCCTCGGCCCCGCCCTTCATCGGCCTGCTCGCGCTGCTCTCCACCCTGCTGCTCGGCAGCCCGGGGCTCGCGATGACGCTGCTGCTCGTCGCGTCCGTCCCGCTGGCCGGCGTCAGCGCCTACCTCTCCTCAGGGCCGCTGGTCATGTCCCGGCTGCTCCGCGCCTGGGCCAGCGTCGCCTACGCCTTCCTGCCCGCCGTCACCGGCGCCCTGGCCGGCGGCCGGATCGGCACCGCCGTGCTCGCCGTGCTGCTGCCGCCGCTCGCCCGCACCGCCGTGGCGGCCGCCGGCCTCGCCGGCGGCGGCCGCGGCCCCTGGCGCGCGGCCTGGGCCTGCGCGCTGCTGCTCTGCGGCGCCGTCGCCTTCACCCCCGTCGTCTGGCCGATGGCCGTGCTGCTGGCGGCGCTGGCCGTCGCCCTGCCGCCCCGTCAGGAGCCAGGCGCCCGCCGCGCCCGGGGCCTGCGGCTCGCCGCGGCGCTGCTCACCCCGGCCGTACTGCTCGGCCCCTGGTCCTGGTCGGTGCTGCTGAGCCCGTCCGACTTCCTCCGCGAGGTCGGGCTGCCGTTCACCACCGCCCGGGCCAGCGCCCAGCAGCTGCTCAACATCAACCCGGGCGGCCCCGGCACCGGGGGCACCTGGCTGCTGATCGGCCTGGTGCTCGCCGCGCTCGGCGCGCTGCTGCGCACCGAGCGGCGGCTCGCCATCCTCGCCGCCTGGACCGGCGCGCTGGTCGGCCTCGGCTTCGCGATCTGGTCGGACGGCGAGGGCTGGGCGGGACCCGCCACCCTGGTCTACGGCCTGGCCCTGCTGTGCGCCGCGGTGCTCGGCGCGGACGGCGCCCGCTACCGGGTCGCCGCGCAGAGCTTCGGCTGGCGCCAACCGGTCGCCGTGGCCATCGCCGGCGCCTCGGCGGCCGGCCCGCTGCTGGTCGCCGCCGGCTGGATCCTCGGCGGCGCCGCCGGCCCGCTGGAGCGCGTCAACCCGGTGCAGGTGCCGGCGTTCGTCGCCGAGGAGAGCTCGGCCCGCGACCAGGCGCGCACCCTCGTCCTCGCCGGCACCGGCGACGCCGACGGCGCGCTGCCCGAGCACATCGACTACACCCTCGCCCGCGGCTCGGGCGCCCGGCTCGGCGACGCCGAGCTCGGCGAACTCGTCGGCGACGACACGGACCTGGGCCGCGTGGTCGGCAACCTCGCGGCCGGCTCAGGCGCCGACCAGACCGCCGTCCTCGCCGACTACGCGATCCGCTACGTGCTGGTCAAGGACGGTTCGCCGCGCGGCCTGCACCGCGTCCTCGACACCACCCCCGGGCTCCAGCGGCTCAGCCAGGAGGACGGCAGCGCCCTGTGGCGGGTCGGCCGCGAGGTCTCCCGGGTCACCGTGCTGCCGCCCGACGGCGAAGGGGCCGCGGAGGGCGAGGCCGCCGAGCCGATCGCCGTCCCGGCCGGCGCCGTCGAGGTGCACGCCGACCTGCCGGACGGCCCGGCCGGCCGCATCCTGCGCCTCGCCGACGCCGCCTCGGACAGCTGGGTCGCCACCCTCGACGGCCGGCCGCTGACCCCGGTCACCCTCGGCGGCTGGGCCCAGGTCTTCGAACTGCCGGAGGGCGGCGGCCGGCTGGCCGTCGTCCACGAGACGCCCACCGGGCACACCGTGTGGGTGTGGGTCCAGGGCTTCGCCCTGCTGGTGCTCGTCGTGCTGGCGCTGCCCGGCCGGCGCCGCGAGCTGGACGACGACCTGCCGGAGGAGGAGGCCCCGCCGGTGGAGGCCCCGACGGGCCGCCGCGCCCGCCGGGTGGCCGCCGCCGAGGCCGATGCGGCACCGCCGGCCGGGTCGCCGGCCGAGCCGGCCGACGGGCCGCGGGATCCGGAACCCGCCTACGTCCCGCAGCCCGCCGGCCAGGACCAGTGGGCGGACACCGGCTACCAGAGCCAGCCCTACCAGCAACCCGGCTACCAGCAACCCGACTACCAGGACCCCGCCGGATACCAGGGGACCGGCCAGCAGATCCCGCAGCAACCGGGCTACGGCGGCTGGGACGAGCGGGGCCACGACCAGAGTTACGACCAGCGATACCCCGCCCCCTATGACTACCCGGGCGACTACGGTGACGGGAGCGACCAGCGGTGAACCGCGCGACCATGTCCCTGCTGGCCGGCATCGCGGTGCTGGCGGCCCTCACCGGCGTCGCGGCGCTCCGCCCGGCCGACGACGTCGAGCCGACCACCCTGGAGGCCCGCGTCCCCCGGGCGGTCGAGCGCAGCGCGCTCACCTGCCCCCGGCCGACCGCCTCCGAGGGCGCCACCACCTGGTACACCGCCTTTACCCCGCCGCCGCTCAGCCCCGGGTTCGAGCAGGACGAGGCGGGCAGCGCCGCGCTGCTGCCGGCCCCCGAGCACTCCGCGGGCTCCGTCGTCGACGACGATTCCGACGAGGAGCCGCCGGCCGAGTCCGACCCGGTGGTGCCGCTCGAGGAGGCCGGCGCCCCGGTCACCGTGACCGTCACCGACTCCGACGCGCCCGCGCTCACCGGCACCGCCGAGGCCGGCCTCGCCCCCGGCTGGACCGTGCAGCAGACCACCCGGGTGGAGACCGGCAACGGCCGCGGCCTGCTCGGCACCGCCTGCCAGACCCCGGACACCGAGTTCTGGTTCGCCGGCGCCAGCACCGCGGAGAGCCGCGGCGACTACGTCCACGTCACCAACCCGGACGCCGCCGCCACCGTCGTCGACATCGAGCTGTTCGGCCCCGATGGCCGGGTCGAGACCGACAACGCCGAGGGCTTCACGGTGCCCGGCGGCACCACGGTCCCGGTCCGCCTCTCCACCCTGACCGACGAGGCGGTCGGCGATCTCGCCGTGCTCGTCACCGCCCGCACCGGCCGGATCGGCGCCCAGATCGAGGCCGTCGACGCCCAGCGCGGCGCCGACTGGCTCACGCCCTCGACCGCCGCCGCCAACGGCCCCGTGGTGCTGCCCGGCATCCCGGCCGAGGCCACCGGCGTCCGCCTGGTGGCGTTCGCGCCCGGCGACGACGACATCACCCTGGAGGTCGGCCTGGCCGGCCCCGGCGGCACCATCACCCCGGCCGGCTTCGAGACCGTCTCGCTGCGCTCCGGCGAGCTGACCGCCCTCGACCTCGGCAACCTGACGCAGGGCGAGGCCAGTTCCGTGGTGCTCACCCCGGCCGGCGGGTCAGGGTCCGGCCGGGTGGTCGCCGCCCTCCAGGTCGTCGGCGGCGAGGAGGACGCGGCCGAGATGGCGTTCATCCCGGCCACCTCGGCCGTCGAGGAGCGGGCCACCGTCTCGGGCAACACCACCTCGGGCACCGCCCTCGCGCTGACCGCGCCTGGCGACGCCGCGGAGGTCTCCGTCACCATCTCGGCCGGCACCGAGGGCGGCGAGCCGGTCACCGAGACCTACACGGTGGACGGCGCGACCACCCTCACCGTCACCCCCGAGCTGCCGGAGGGCACCGGCGGCACCTACGCGATCACCGTCCAACCGAGCGGCGGCGGCCCGCTGTTCGCCGCCAGAACGCTCACCATGGGCGACGAGGACGCCCGGGTCTTCACCGTCCAGACCCTCCTCGACGACCACTCGGCCGTCGAGGTCCCCGACACCCGGCAGGACCTGTCCGTCCTGCTCGACTGACCAGGGCCCGACCGGCGGCACGCCTCAGTCCTGGCCAGCCCCTCAGTCCTGTCCATACTTGGGGTCCACCGACTCCGGGGCCAGCCCGAGCAGCTCCGCCGCCTGCTCCACGCACACGTCGTGCACCAGCTGGGCGCACTCCTCGCGGTCCCGGCTGCGCAACTCCACCGGGCGGCGGTAGACCACGATGCGGTCCGGGCGGCCGCGCCGCCCCCTGACCACCCCGCCGAGCGGCACCGCGTCCGCCCCGTCGGGCCCCGGACCCCCGCCGTCCAACCAGGGCACCTCCTGCACGGCGAAGTCCACCGAGCCGAGCTGCGGCAGCCTCCGCCGCAGCCGCTCGGCCGAGTCGTGCACCAGGGAGTCGAAGGTCTCCGCCCGGCTGGCCGCCAACGGCACCTGCGGGGGAGCCACGGGGCCGCGCATGCCACGGCCGTGCCGGTCCCGATGCCGGTGACCGGTCGGTCCCGAGGGGGCGGGGGGGACGCTGCTGGATTTGTCCATCAACCATCGACCATAGAGGACGAGACGCCCTCCGGTCAGAACGCCGACCGTCCGACGGCCTGGGAGCGACCCAGGGACAAGACAGAACCTTGAGACGAATCACCACAGCGCGGGCATGTCGAGGACGACACGGCGGGGTGACGCCACCTGGAGTCGTCGCGGCCCGCTCAGGAGTGCGGTACGGTCCAACATCGTGAGCCCCGTCCGTCGCTGTTCGCGCACCGCGTGCGCCCGCCCCGCCGTGGCGACGCTGACGTACGTCTACGCGGATTCCACCGCCGTCCTCGGGCCCCTCGCGACCTATGCCGAGCCCCACTGCTACGACCTGTGCGCCGAGCACTCGGAGCGGCTGACCGCGCCGCGCGGCTGGGAGGTCGTCAGGCTCGCCATCGACCCCGCCGCGGCCCGGCCCCGCGGGGACGACCTGGAGGCCCTGGCCGACGCCGTCCGCGAGGCCGCCCGCACGCCGCCCAGGCGGAGCCCGCCGCCCCAGGGCCCGCCACCGAGAGGCGCCGACCCCATGGAGGTCGCCCGCCGCGGCCACCTGCGCATCCTCCGGCCCCCTGACTCGTAACGGGCGCCCGGTACATTGACGCCGGAGCCGGGCCCCGTCCGGCCGACCCGACCCGAGAGGCCGGCCGCCGGGCCTTCGCGCCACCGCCAACCTCCGACACCAGACAAGGGGTCAGCTGTGCCGGACCTGTCCCAGATCGTCAAGGCGTACGACGTCCGCGGCGTGGTTCCCGACCAGTGGGACGAGCGCCTCGCGAACCTGTTCGGCGCCGCGTTCGTCGAGATCACCGGCGCCGACGCCATCGTCGTCGGCCACGACATGCGGCCGTCGTCCCCGGGGCTCGCCGCCGCCTTCGGCCGCGGCGCCGCCGCCCGCGGCGCGAACGTCACCGAGATCGGGCTCTGCTCCACCGACCAGCTCTACTACGCGAGCGGCGCACTCGACCGACCGGGCGCGATGTTCACCGCGAGTCACAACCCCGCGCGCTACAACGGCATCAAGATGTGCCGCGCCGGCGCCGCGCCCGTCGGCCAGGACACTGGTCTCGCCGACATCAGGGCGCTCGTCGAGCGGTGGGCCGAGGAGGGCGCGCCCGAGTCCGTCGCCGAGCCGGGCGGCGTCGAGCAGCGGGACGTCCTCGCCGACTACGCGGCCCACCTGCGCTCCCTGGTCGACCTCGGCGGCATCCGCCGCCTGAAGGTCGTCGTCGACGCCGGCAACGGGATGGGCGGCCACACCGTCCCCACCGTCCTCGCCGGCCTGCCCCTCGATGTCGACCCGCTCTACTTCGAGCTCGACGGCACCTTCCCGAACCACGAGGCCAACCCGATCGATCCGGCCAACATCGTCGACCTCCAGGCCCGGGTCAAGGCCACCGGCGCCGACCTCGGCCTCGCCTTCGACGGCGACGCCGACCGCTGCTGCGTCGTCGACGAGCGCGGCGAGTCCGTCTCGCCGTCCGCCGTCGCCGCCCTCGTCGCCGCCCGCGAGCTGGCCAAGTCCCCTGGCGGCACCGTGATCCACAACCTGATCACCTCCTGGTCCGTGCCCGAGGTGGTCAGGGAACACGGCGGCACCCCCGTCCGCACCCGGGTCGGCCACTCGTTCATCAAGGCCGAGATGGCGCGCTCCGGCGCCATCTTCGGCGGCGAGCACTCCGCCCACTACTACTTCCGCGACTTCTGGAACGCCGACACCGGCATGCTGGCCGCGCTCCACGTGCTGGCCGCGCTCGGCGAGCAGGACCGGCCGCTCTCCGAACTCGTCGCCGCCTACGACCGCTACCCGGCCTCCGGCGAGATCAACTCCACCGTCGACGACCAGCCGGGCCGGGCCGCCGCCGTCCGTGCCGCCTACGCCGACCGCTCCGACGTCACCCTCGACGAACTCGACGGCCTGACCGTCACCGCCGCCGACTGGTGGTTCAACCTCAGGCCCTCCAACACCGAGCCGCTGCTCAGGCTCAACATCGAGGCCCGCGACCGGGCCACCGTCGACAGGATCCGCGACGAGGTGCTGGCCATCGTCCGCGCCTGACCCGGCAGGACACCGCGGTGACGTGCCCCCCGTCGGCCGGGTTCCCGGTGCCGGGGCGGCACCCCTGCGGGTAGGGTGATCAGCGGAGAACGAAGCCGCCCGGAACAGACCTGGAGCGGGCCGCCGCCTCGGAGGGAAGCCATGTCACTCGTCGAAGCCGCCCTGCTCGACCTCCTGGTCTGCCCGGTCTGTCACGCGTCGCTGCGCGAGGACGACCAGGAGCTCGTCTGCACCGGCGACGGCTGTGGCCTGGCCTACCCCGTCGAGGACGGCATCCCCGTCCTCCTCGAGGACGAGGCCCGCAGGACCGACTGAGCCCCGCAGCCACGACCCGAGCGGTCCCTCCCGGCCCTCGGGCGCGTCTCGGGCACGAATCGGAGAGCCCGCATGATCGACGAATCGCTGCTCGACGCCACCGAGGAGCTGCTCCGCGCCGACCCGCGTGGCCTGCTGCGCGCCGTCGCCGCCGCGGGGGCCCACGTCCGCACCGCCGTCCGCGGCGCCGAGGAGTCCGAGCTGACCGGGCTCCACCCGGAGGGCCGCCCGGGCGCCGTGCTGGTCGCGGGCCCCGGGCCAGAGGCCCGGCTGGTCGCCGACCTCTTCGACGCCCTCGCCGAGGACGGGCTGCGCGTCTCCCGGCTCCGCCCCACCGGCGCGCTCGCCGCGCCCGGCGCCCTCACCTGGCCGCTGCCCCGCTGGGCCGGCCCCCTCGACCTGCTGCTGATCACCTCGGCCGAGGGCACGGAACCCGGGCTCGCGCTGCTGGTGGAGGCCGCCTACCGGCGCGGCTGCGCCATCGTCTCCGTCACCCCGGCCGGCTCGCCGCTCGCCGAGGCCACCGAGCACCGCCGCAACCTGACGATCCCCTACAGCCCGGCGCCGTACCAGGAGCCCGCGGGACATCCCGGCGCCCCCGGGCCCGGCTGGGCGCTGATCGCCCCGCTGCTGCTGCTCGGCGACCGGCTGGGCCTCTTCCCGGCGGACGGCGCCGCGCTGCACACCATGGCGGACAGCCTGGACGCCGTCGCCGAGCGCTGCGGCCCCACCAGCCGCACCCACGGCAATCCGGCCAAGACCCTGGCCGCCGAGTTCGGCGCCGCGCTGCCGCTGCTGTGGAGCGAGGGCCCGGTCGCCCGCGCCGCGGCCAGGCACGCCGCCGCCACCCTCACCGGCCTCGCCGGCCGCCCCACCCTCACCGCCGCGCTCCCCGAAGCGCTCACCGCGCACGGCACGCTGCTCGGCGGGAACCTGGCCTCGGGCGCCGGCGACCCCGACGACTTCTTCCGCGACCGCGTCGACGAACCGGCACCGCTGCACGCCCGCGTCCTGCTGCTGCGCGGCCCGCTGCCGGGCACCGAGGAGGAGACGGCGGGCGCCGCCGCGGCCGCCCGCCAACTCGCCTTCGAACAGGGCGCGGCCTTCGGCGAGTTGGAGACCTCGGGCACCAGGGGCGACACCACGGACCCGCTGGTCGTCGTCGCCGAGCTGATCGCCCAACTCGACTTCGCGGCCGTCTACCTGGCCCTCGCCTCAGGCCCCCGCGCCTGACCGCGCGCCCCACCCTCGGCCCGACCGGCCACACAGCCCCACAGCTCAGCGAACAGGAAACACTCCGGATGGACCGCCTCGTCAACACCGTCCGCCCCTACGCCTGGGGCTCGCCCACCGCCATACCGACGCTGCTCGGCACCGAGCCGACCGGCGAACCCCAGGCCGAGCTGTGGATGGGCGCCCACCCGGGCGCCCCCTCCCGGGTGGACCGCGGCGCGGGGCCCGCCTCGCTCGCCGACGTCGTCGCCGCCGACCCGGAGGGCGAGCTCGGCGCGGCCACCGTGACCGCCTACGGCCCCCGACTGCCGTTCCTGCTCAAGCTGCTCGCCGCCGACGCCCCGCTCTCCCTCCAGGTCCACCCCGACCTGCCCCAGGCCGTCGCCGGCTTCGCGGACGAGGAGGCCCGCGGCGTCCCTGTCGACGCCCCGCACCGCAACTACCGGGACGCCAACCACAAGCCCGAGCTCATCTGCGCCCTCACCCCCTTCGACGGCCTCTGCGGCTTCCGCCCGCCCGCCGAGACCGCCGACCTGCTCGACGGCCTCGGCGTCGACCAGCTCAAGCCCTACGCCGACCTGCTCCGCGCCAAGCCCGAGGGCGACGCGCTGCGCGAGGTGCTCACCGCCGTCCTCACCGCCGACCCGGTCGCGATGGCGGACACCGTCCTCAGGACCACCGAGGCCCTGGCCGCCGGCACCGCGGCCGAGCACGTCTCCTACGCCGAGATGGCCCGCCACTACCCTGGCGACCCGGGCGTGATCGCCGCGCTGCTCCTCAACCACGTCCGGCTCCAGCCGGGCGAGGCCCTCTACCTCGGCGCCGGCGTGCCGCACGCCTACCTGAGCGGCTTCGGCGTCGAGATCATGGCCAACTCGGACAACGTGCTGCGCTGCGGGCTCACCCCGAAGCACGTCGACGTCCCGGAACTGCTGCGCGTCGTCCGCTTCGAGGCCGGCGCCCCCGGCGTGCTGCGGCCCACCGGCGAGCCGGACCAGAACTACCCGGCACCCATCGGGGAGTTCCGGCTGAGCCGGCACCTCCTCGACGCCGCCGCGCCCACCAGGACCCTGCCCGCCGGCACGCCGAGCATCCTGCTCTGCACCGCGGGGCGGATCACGCTGCGGGACCGCGAGGGCACCCAACTCGCGCTGGCGCCAGGTCAGTCGGCCTACGTCAGGGCCGACGAGACGGTGGACGTCGCCGGGGCCGGCACCCTGTTCAGGGCCACCACCGCACCCACCGCACCCACCACCCCCTGAACCCCGCGGGCGCGGCCGGGATCCGATGCCGCCGCTGGGGCGCCGACGCCATCCGGTGTAGATTCGACGGAGTCATTTCGTCGCTGCTGATGGCAGTCGGGCGCCCCGCGCGGGCCGCCCGGCCGAGGGGTAAGAAGGCCCTCCGACGGACCGTGAAGCCTCGGGCGGGGCGGGCTTTCGCCTGCCGTCCGACGCCGCACCCTGTCCGTGAACACTCCCCGCCGTGAGGAGCAAGCCGTCATGACGACGAGCGCCAACGACGCTCAGGCCCCGCAGACCCCGAAGACCGCGCAGAACGGCGACGACTTCAAGGTCGCCGACCTCTCGCTGGCCGCCTTCGGCCGCAAGGAGATCACCCTCGCCGAGCACGAGATGCCCGGCCTGATGGCGATCCGCGAGGAGTACGCCGCGGCGCAGCCGCTGGCCGGCGCCCGGATCACCGGCTCCCTGCACATGACCGTGCAGACCGCGGTGCTCATCGAGACCCTGGTGGCGCTCGGCGCCGAGGTCCGCTGGGCCTCCTGCAACATCTTCTCCACCCAGGACCACGCGGCCGCCGCGATCGCCGCCGCCGGGATCCCCGTCTTCGCCTGGAAGGGCGAGACGCTCGAAGAGTACTGGTGGTGCACCGAGCAGGCGCTGACCTGGGTCGACGCCCCCTCCGGCGGGCCCAACATGATCCTGGACGACGGCGGCGACGCCACCCTCCTCGTGCACGACGGCGTCGAGTACGAGAAGGCCGGCGCGGTCCCCGACCCGGCCACCGAGGCCAGCAACGACGAGCACCGGGTGATCCTGGAGCTGCTGACCCGCACCCTGGTCGAGAACCCGCAGAAGTGGACCCAGGCCGCCGCCGACATCCGCGGCGTCACCGAGGAGACCACCACCGGCGTGCACCGCCTGTACGCGATGTTCAAGGAAGGCACCCTGCTCTTCCCGGCCATCAACGTGAACGACTCCGTCACCAAGTCGAAGTTCGACAACAAGTACGGGGTCCGCCACTCGCTGGTCGACGGCATCAACCGCGGCACCGACGTGCTCATCGGTGGCAAGACCGCCGTGGTCTGCGGCTACGGCGACGTCGGCAAGGGCAGCGCCGAGTCGCTCCGCGGCCAGGGCGCCCGGGTCGTCGTCACCGAGGTCGACCCGATCTGCGCCCTCCAGGCCGCCATGGACGGCTACCAGGTCGTCCGGCTCGAGGACGTGGTGGAGACCGCCGACATCTTCGTCACCACCACCGGCAACAAGGACATCATCCTCGCCTCCGACATGGCGCGGATGAAGCACCAGGCGATCGTCGGCAACATCGGCCACTTCGACAACGAGATCGACATGGCAGGGCTCGCCGACATCCCGGGCATCGTCAAGGACGAGGTGAAGCCGCAGGTCCACACCTGGACCTTCCCGGACGGGCACACCATCATCGTGCTCTCCGAGGGCCGCCTGCTGAACCTGGGCAACGCGACCGGCCACCCGTCGTTCGTGATGTCCAACAGCTTCGCCAACCAGACGATCGCCCAGATCGAGCTCTTCGCCAAGACCAGCGAGTACCCGACGGGCGTCTACACCCTGCCCAAGCTGCTGGACGAGAAGGTGGCCCGCCTCCACCTGGACGCGCTCGGCGCCCGGCTCACCGAGCTGCGCCCCGAGCAGGCCGAGTACATCGGCGTCCCGGTCGAGGGCCCCTACAAGCCCGAGCACTACCGCTACTGATCCCGAGCGGCGCCCGGCCGGCCCCACGCCGGCCGGGCGCCCCGCTCCACACCCCCTCCTCCTGATGCCACGCGGCCGCTACCTCCGCCACGACCCCGCCGACGGAACCCCGCTCGGCGAGGAGCGCTTCCAGTGCGCCCCCGGGCCCACCGGCTGGCGCTACGTCTCCCGGCTCGACGACCCCGCCGGCCGGCCCGCCGAGTCCGTCGACCTCACGCTCGACCACCTCGGCCGCCCCATCCGCCTCGAACTCAGCGCCGGCGACTGGCGGGTGCGCGGCGCCGCCCTGGACGGCGTCACCTGGGTGCGGTTGGCCGCCACCGGCGGGGAGGGCACCGAGGGCAACGCCGCCGCCCGCGCCTTCACCGGCGCCTCACCGGCCTTCCTGGTGGCCACCGCCCACCTGCTGCGGCTCACCCCGGCCGAACCGACCGCCCGCGTCCGGCTGGTGGCGCTCACCCCGCCGGTGCTCGCGCCACGCACCCACGACGAGACCTGGACGCTGCTCGGCACCGACACGCACGCCACCGACGCCGGGCCGCTCACGGTGCGCGCCTACCAGGTCGACGACCAGCAGACCGGCGAGCGCGGCACCGTCCACCTGGCAGGTGACGTGGTGCTCGCGGCCCCCGGGATCGAACTCGCCGACCTGGACTCCCCGCCGTCCCCCGGCATGCCGGGCCCGGCTACGACGGAGGAGTGAACCCGCCGGCCGGCGGAGCCGCCTCCGACCCGCCGGGTATCTCCCGCGCCACGAAGGGCGCCGGGGCCTGCGCAGGTATCCCCGCCGGCGCCGACTCCACCGGTGCCGGTGCCGGTTGGAAGGCCGTCGGCGGCTGGGCCGCGACCTGACCGAAGACCCGCGCGGCCTCGCGCCGCTGCCGCTCCGCGACCAGCGCCGCCAGATAGGCGGCCGGCGGCATCCCGGGCGGGGGCGCCGCCCCGACCCAGGCCGTCATGTCGTTGGCCAGCCCGGCCGCCATCGACCAGGCGACGCCCTGGTGCAACTGCCCCATCCGCGCCAGGAACTGCCGCGCCGCGAGCCACAGCGGATCCGGCACCCTGGACAGGTCGAGCCGCGCGAACTCCTCAGCCAGCCACGGCGGCGGCGGGGGTATCGGCGCCGAGGCCGCCGCCGAACCCGGCAGCCGCTCCCGCACGACCAGCGTCCCGCCGAAGACATCCCCGAGCCGCCGCCCCTCGGCCGAGACCAACGAGGCGATGCACGCCACCGTGCCCGCCGTCAGCAGGATCTCCACGAAGCCCACCGCGCCCCGCACCAGCGCGTGCCGGAACCGGATCGGCCCCCCGTCGACCCGCACCACCCGCAGCCCGAACGCCGCCTTGCCGATCGACCGGCCCTTGCTCAGCGTCTCCACCGCGATCGGGCCGCCCACCAGCACCAACATGAGCAGCGCCACGGTGATCGCCTGCGCGGTGGCCGGGCCGAGCGGCAACACGGTGCTCACCAACACCACCGAGATCAGCAGATAGCTCCCGATGACCACGGCCAGATCAAGCAGGAGCGCCATCGCCCGGCTCGGCAGCCGCGCGGGCTGAAGGCCCAGCACCACCGCGTCGCCCGTCACCAGCTGACTCATCCGGCATTCCCCCTTCCACTGGACAGTCTGACACCGACGTCTGACAAGCTTCAGACCATGGACCTCGACGTGTTCACCGCGGCCCACCGAGCCGAGTGGGATCGGCTCGAAGCCCTGCTGCGCCGTCGGCGTGCCCGGCTCAGCGGGGCCGAGGTGGACGAACTGGTGGCGCTCTACCAGCGGACGGCGACCCAGCTCTCGCAGCTCCGTTCGTCGGCCCCCGACCCCGCGCTGGTCAATCGCCTCACCAACCTGGTGGCCAGGGCCCGCAGCGCGGTGGTCGGCACTCGCAAGGCCACCTGGCGGGACGCGCTCCACTTCTTCACCGCCGCGTTCCCCGCCGCCTGCTACCGCACCAGGCGCTGGTGGGTGCCCACGGCGCTGGTGTTCACGCTGCTGACCGCGGTGTTCGGCTGGTGGATCGCCGCCAACCCCGAGGTCCAGCTCGCGATGGCCGCCCCCGAGCAGCTGCGCGAGATGACCAGGCCAGGCGGCTCCTATGAGACCTACTACTCGAGCAGCCCGGCCGCCGCCTTCTCGGCGCAGGTCTGGACGAACAACGCCCAGGTGGCCGGCCTCTCGCTGGCCCTGGGGGCGCTGCTCGGGCTGCCGGTGCTGTGGGTGCTGCTCCAGAACATGCTCAACCTCGCCGCCGGTGTGGGACTGATGGCCTCGGCGGACCGGCTCGACGTCTTCCTCGGCCTGGTCCTGCCCCACGGCCTGCTCGAACTGACCGCGGTCTTCGTGGCGGCCGGCGTCGGGCTGCGGCTCGGCTGGACGGTGATCGACCCCGGCCCGCGCACCAGGGCCTCGGCCCTGGCCCAGGAGGGGCGGACCGCCATCGGCATGGCCATCGGCCTGGCGTTCGTGTTGCTGCTCTCGGGGCTGATCGAGGGCTTCGTCACGCCCTCCGGGCTGCCCACCTGGGCCCGCATCGCGATCGGGGTGCTGGCGGAAGTGGCCTTCCTGGCCTACGTCTTCGTCGTGGGCCGGCGGGCCGCGGCAGCCGGTGAGACGGGCGACCTCGCCGCCGCCGACCGCGCGGCTGAGGCCCCGGTCGCCGCTTGACCGCCGTCTCGGCTTGACGCGGGTGCCACCGGGGCGTAACGTTCTCCGAGCTGCCACTGAGCCGCCGGCTTGTCCGGAAGGCAAATGGAAGCAATCCCGCCACACTATGTGGCAATCACTGCGTCTGAACGCTCTACCCGCGAGGGTCTCTTTCGGCTTGCCCGAAACAGCTTCTCCGGGGCCGGATTTGGAATTCGGCGGGGGTTGGTTCTAAAGTAGTGGACACACCGAAGGGAAGCCCGGAGGAACCCGAGAGGGAACCGAAGGAAGCGTCCGTTCCTTGAGAACTCAACAGCGTGCCAAATAGTCAATGCCAGATTTTTTGAAGTTGGATCCATGATCCAA